>DYRC01000422.1 GCA_020718925.1 Desulfonema limicola | reverse complement strand
GCGGAACACCTACCTGACGGGCAAGAAGGATATGTTCCCGCGTCTGGGGCATGGGACCGTCATCCGCCCCGACAACCAGTATCGCGCCGTCCATCTGCGCCGCACCTGTGATCATGTTCTTGATGTAATCCGCATGACCGGGGCAGTCCACATGCGCGTAATGACGCTTTGTGGTCTCGTATTCCACATGCGCTGTGGCTATCGTTATCCCGCGCGCTTTCTCTTCGGGTGCCTTGTCTATCTGGTCGAACGGCACATACTGCGCCCACCCCTTCATTGCCAGATTCTTCGTTATCGCCGCTGTCAGCGTCGTCTTGCCGTGATCTATATGCCCGATTGTTCCCACATTCACATGCGGCTTGGTACGCTCAAACTTCTGCTTCGCCATCTCCTCCTCCTATTTTCCCGAAGAAGTGCATTTTTAAAATAAATGGAGCCCATGACCGGAATCGAACCGGTGAACCTCTTCCTTACCAAGGAAGCGCTCTACCGACTGAGCTACATGGGCAATTTTTCTCAATGTTACTGATTGATCAGATACGTTGTTTGGAGCGGGAGACGAGATTTGAACTCGCGACATCCAGCTTGGAAGGCTGGAGCTCTGCCAGCTGAGCTACTCCCGCTCAATTTAACGCCCTCAATGTGGTAAGACTTATGCAGGAAGCCATGTAGTTATAGTGATTCAACTATTTTGAAATCTCCTACATACAGCTTACTATGAGGATGGTGGTGGGGGGAGGATTTGAACCTCCGAAGGCGTTTGCCGACAGATTTACAGTCTGTTCCCTTTGACCACTCGGGAACCCCACCATAAAGGTTATGAAGCCAACAAAGGGATTCGAACCCCCGACCCACTGATTACAAATCAGTAGCTCTACCGACTGAGCTATGTTGGCTCAAATACCTTAAAATATCCGAAAGAACTTATTGCAGAAATTTTTCCCTGCAATCAATCATAGAACATCTTTTATAACGGCATTTTTCATGAATGTCAACAAAAAAGATTTTATTTTTTTATGTGCCTGATGGCACGGTCACTTTACATCCGCCTTCAAAGCCGGTGGCGCAGAAACAGGTCTTCAGCGTACCGATAAGCTCTTTGGATTTGGCGACAAGCTTGAGCGTGTGACTTGCTTTTCGTTTCGGAGAACAATATTGAAGCAGATAATGGCTGTTGACATCATCTTTGATTTTACCGGCAATCTGCTCGAATTTCGGGACAAGTTCTTCCAAATCCTGTGCAAATACAAAGCCGTTTTTTCCAATTCCTTTTAATACCGTCTCATCAATTTCTCCGCCCAGCCCGATAGCATAAACCGAAATCGTTTTAGCGGCATTGTTGACCGCATTCAGCGCGTCTTCTTTTCTCAGCCGCCCTGCCTGATCCGTCCCGTCTGTGAACATGACCAGAGAACCGACGCTCACGAACTGCTGGGAAGAATCTATCGTTTTTTTCACCTTGTCAATACCTGAAACCACTGCGCCGTAAAGGTTTGTGGAAGCATCTTTGGTTATATTTTCATTAATGCCGTCAATACTTGAAAGCAGAAAATTTTTATCTGTAATAAAGGAAGACACCAGTTGATGAATATCCGCAGCCCCGTCAAACCAGTAAATTCCCATGTCAATCGCGCCGAAATTCTCGGCTCCCGAATCCGGCATGACCGCCGAAATAAAACTTTTGGACGCCTGTTTTACTTTGGTCAGGCTGTCGCTGTTGAGGATGCTGCCGCTCAGATCCAGCAGCAGCATAATGTGGGACTTGAACTGTCCGGGCTTGGGGATAATCGCCTGCTGGCTTTCATATTGTGAAATCAGGGCGTCATTTTCATAAACCGTGAAATCTGTTGCAAGAAGCCCCGGAACCGGCGTACCGTCTTTGGTCTGAACCTTGAAAAGCACGGATACATTCGCAGGTTTTGCCACAGTCTGCTTTTCAAATGTGATATTCAACGCGGCACTTGAATCTGTCCATGACGTGAAATCGCAATAACAATCACCGCTGGGAGCCGGATCATCGCCTCCGCTGCTGCATCCCCAAATCAGCACCAATAAAAGTACGCCGAATATTCTCGCCAATTTATAATTTGCCATTGTCTGCACCTCTGTTGATTGAATTTTATTTTATTTTTACTTTGTCAAGTTACACCAAAACTGTTAAATTGTACATAAAAAAGTTTCTGAAAGCCGGAGGCTGAATATGATGATAAAAAATAAATGACCTGTGCGGGGAGTCGGGAGCGTCTGTTCTCAGATATGAGGATCTGTTCAGAAGCAGGACACATACTTATTCTGACAGAGCGACGAAATATATGCGCGGGCTTTTTCAATCAGAGAAGCGGAATATCGGAAAGATGTGAGAGAAGTTAAAAGAGCGGCATCTGTCAGAATGATTGAAGAAGGTCTGAAAGGTGTGACAGTCTGTAAAGTACTGATAATTTCCGATGCTTCTGTGAGAAACCGGAAGAAAGTATATAAGAATAAGGGAGCAGAGGGGCTGCGGTCAGGATATGAAGGGAGTAAAGGATATATGGGTAAATCCCGGAAGGATGAGATAATGAAGTACCCTGAAAAGCAGGAACATCCGAGTGTTGAGGAATCAAGGGATTATATTGAGAAAAACTACGGAATCCTGTATGAATCAGAGCAGTCATACTATGATTCATTGATTGCCAGAATTAATCAGGGTAATCTTTCCATATCCGAGAAATCCCGGTTAGACATTAAGGAGAATTAAACCATGTTTTCAACTCAGCGTATTCTGAGGCTTTTTATCACACTGACCTGCATTTTCTCAGGTTTTGCCTATGCTGATGGCACACACCCGCAGGGCATAAAGCTTGACGGAACTGTCGGCACTGCCGGAAAAATTGACCTGCCGGGACCGAATTATCAAATCAAAGCAGAACTTGGCAAACAGGTCGGTTCAAATCTTATCCACAGCTTTGAGCAATTCAATTTACATGCCGGAGAAAGCGCGACCTTTTCAGGTCCTAATTCGGTGAAAAATATC
>DYRC01000076.1 GCA_020718925.1 Desulfonema limicola | reverse complement strand
TAAAAATAAAAAACGACTCCAAATTTATTCCAAAAACGTATGAAACAGAAAGTTGCTGAATATGAAAATTTATCGTTATCCATCGGAACTGGCTGAAAAACAGCTTGAATCGGTTGTCAATCGGGGGCTTGATCTTGATAAAGCGGCAATCGCCAATGTTGAACGTATCCTTGAAGATATAAAACAGCATGGCGATGACGCGCTGATTCGCTATATTAACCGCTTTGACGCGCCGGATTTGACAATTCAATCGCTTAGGGTCTCAGATCATGAATTTGAATCTGCTGAAAAAGACGTATCGCCCGAAATTATGCAATCGTTACGCCGTGCGGCAAAACAGATTGAATCATTCCATCGTCAGCAGCTCAGAAAATCGTGGATTGACACTCAACGCCCCGGCACCGTGTTAGGGCAGTTATTCAATCCGGTAGATGTTGCGGGCATTTATGTTCCGGGGGCGCAGGGCGGAAAAACGCCGCTGGTATCGTCTGTGCTGATGGGCGCGATTCCGGCAAAAATTGCAGGCGTCAGACAAGTGTTTATAACTACGCCGCCGCGCAAAGACGGAACGATTAATCCCTATATTCTGGCTGCGGCAAAATTGGTCGGCGCAGATGCGGTGTATAAAGCCGGAAGCGCGTGGGGTATTGCCGCGCTCGCTTATGGAACCCAAACCATTCCCAAAGCAAATGTGATTGCGGGTCCCGGAAATATTTATGTTACGATTGCCAAAAAGATCGTTTCCGGCACGGTGGGAATTGATATGATAGCAGGTCCCAGCGAAATTCTTATTATTGCAGACGCATCGGCAAATCCCGAATTTGCGGCAGCGGATCTGCTGTCTCAGGCAGAACATGATCCGCTTGCTTCTGCCATGCTTCTGACCAGTTCGGAAGAATTGGCAAAAGACGTTTCATTTGCAATAGAACGGCAGATTAGCAAGCTGGAACGGAAAGAAATCGCCAAAACCTCGCTTGAAAAATACGGCGCGATTTTTCTGGTTTCCGATATGACAGCGGCATTTGATCTTGCCAATCGCATTGCACCGGAACATCTGGAGCTTCAGATTGAAGAACCGTTTGAGTATCTGGGACAGATCCGGAATGCCGGAGCCGTGTTTATCGGGCATTATACCCCGGAGCCGGTCGGAGACTATATTGCGGGTCCGAATCATGTTCTGCCTACCGCAGGCACGGCGCGGTTTTCATCTGCCTTATCGGTGGACAATTTTATTAAGAAAACCAGCATCATTCATTATTCCGAGTCAGCGTTTAAGGCTGAAGCATCTGACATTATCCGGATTGCCGAAATCGAAGGGCTGGATGCTCATGCCAGATCAGTAAAAATCAGGCTTTAATTTTAAGTACTTGCATAAAATATCCGAAATAAGCTTGCCTGATTTGCTCAAATACGATAGACATTGTGTTTATACACAAAGGATAGGAGTTGCTTATGGAAGATAAGCGGCGTTTTACGCGAGTTCCTTTTAAAATGAAGACCAAAATGACTGTCGGTGATACGGTGTTCGATGCGGATGAAATCTGTAATCTGAGCATTGGCGGCTGTCTGCTGCCGCTTGACGCGCCATATCCCGATGGAACGCCGTGTCAGGTGGAAATTCTGCTCAATGAAGAAGCGCCGGATATGATCGTCTGCGTGGAGGGCGAAATCATTCGCCGGGATCATGGCATGATCGCTGTCAGATTCATTCGGATTGATCCTGACAGCCTGTTTCACCTGAGAAATATCATCCGATACAATTCGTCTGATCCGGATATGATAGAAGAAGAAATCGAAAAGCATCCGGGCTTATTGTAATAACTTTTTTCTTATAAAGATGAAGGAACACATCCGATGGAGACAAAGTTTGAGGCAAACGCGCTTGCGGTTTTAATCGGCAGCCTTCCGGTATCGGCGCATGAAGAAGCCAAACGTCTGGTGATGAAATATACGCCGGATATTCCGCTCTGGGTTCAACTGCCGGCATATAAAAAAGAAGAAGGCATGATGTTTCAGTTTTTGTCAGGGATGCCGGGGCTGACCATTGCAGAAGATAATTTTTTTATTGATGTTTCACAGCCGGATTTTCAAGATAATCTGCTGAAGTTTTACGAAGAGCATATCGCGGTCAGCGAAGGCGCAATGCCGATCTCGGATTCCCGATTTGTTCTGACACCGGATACCGCAGAAGGCTTTTTTGTGTTTATGGAAAATATCAGACAGCGTTCTGAGCCGCCGATAGCTTTGAAAGGTCAGATCACCGGACCCATTACGCTGACCACCGGCATCAAAGATCATCAGAAATGCGCGATCTTTTACAATGAACAACTCAGAGATGCGGCAGTCAAACTCATTGCCATAAAAGCCGCTTGGCAGATACGGGAGATGTCGGCTGTCAAATCTCCTGCGATTGTGTTTTTTGACGAACCGGGATTGGCAGGCTTCGGATCATCGGAATTTATCAGCATTTCTTCGGCGGATGTGGCCGCATGTTTCAAAGAAGTGATTGACGCGGTTCACGAGCAAGGCGGACTTGCGGGAATCCATGTCTGTGCCAATGCAGATTGGACATTGCTGCTGGATTCTGATGTGGACATTCTGAGTTTTGATGCGTATTGTTTTTTTGACAAACTGATGCTTTACCCGAATCATCTGAAAAGATTCATCGAATCCGGCAGAATTGTTGCTTGGGGAATTGTGCCGACCTCATCTTTGGCGGATATTGAAACAGAAACCACCGATTCTCTGATGATCCGATGGGAACAAATCGTAACTGCTCTTTCCGGGCTGGGAATTGACAGAGCAACGCTGATTCGGCAATCTCTGATTACGCCCAGTTGCGGCACAGGTTCTCTGCCGCTGACTCATGCCATGAAAGTGCTTGAGTTGACAAAATCGCTTTCAGAGCGAATCAGAAATTAATTTTGTAAAAGGAGAGATAATGGATATGAAAAGTATGGGAAACATGATGAAGCAGGCACAGAAGCTTCAGGCAAAAATGATGAAGCTTCAGGAAGAGCTTGCGGAAAAAACCATTGAAGGCTCTGCCGGGGGCGGCATGGTCAAGGCTGTGGCAAACGGCAAGCAGCAGGTCATATCTATCCGTATTGAAAAAGAAGTGATTGACCCCGAAGATCCGGACATGCTTCAGGATCTGGTTTTATCCGCAGTCAATGATGCTCATCCGATGGAGACAAAGTTTGAGGCAAACGCGCTTGCGGTTTTAATCGGCAGCCTTCCGGTATCGGCGCATGAAGAAGCCAAACGTCTGGTGATGAAATATACGCCGGATATTCCGCTCTGGGTTCAACTGCCGGCATATAAAAAAGAAGAAGGCATGATGTTTCAGTTTTTGTCAGGGATGCCGGGGCTGACCATTGCAGAAGATAATTTTTTTATTGATGTTTCACAGCCGGATTTTCAAGATAATCTGCTGAAGTTTTACGAAGAGCATATCGCGGTCAGCGAAGGCGCAATGCCGATCTCGGATTCCCGATTTGTTCTGACACCGGATACCGCAGAAGGCTTTTTTGTGTTTATGGAAAATATCAGACAGCGTTCTGAGCCGCCGATAGCTTTGAAAGGTCAGATCACCGGACCCATTACGCTGACCACCGGCATCAAAGATCATCAGAAATGCGCGATCTTTTACAATGAACAACTCAGAGATGCGGCAGTCAAACTCATTGCCATAAAAGCCGCTTGGCAGATACGGGAGATGTCGGCTGTCAAATCTCCTGCGATTGTGTTTTTTGACGAACCGGGATTGGCAGGCTTCGGATCATCGGAATTTATCAGCATTTCTTCGGCGGATGTGGCCGCATGTTTCAAAGAAGTGATTGACGCGGTTCACGAGCAAGGCGGACTTGCGGGAATCCATGTCTGTGCCAATGCAGATTGGACATTGCTGCTGGATTCTGATGTGGACATTCTGAGTTTTGATGCGTATTGTTTTTTTGACAAACTGATGCTTTACCCGAATCATCTGAAAAGATTCATCGAATCCGGCAGAATTGTTGCTTGGGGAATTGTGCCGACCTCATCTTTGGCGGATATTGAAACAGAAACCACCGATTCTCTGATGATCCGATGGGAACAAATCGTAACTGCTCTTTCCGGGCTGGGAATTGACAGAGCAACGCTGATTCGGCAATCTCTGATTACGCCCAGTTGCGGCACAGGTTCTCTGCCGCTGACTCATGCCATGAAAGTGCTTGAGTTGACAAAATCGCTTTCAGAGCGAATCAGAAATTAATTTTGTAAAAGGAGAGATAATGGATATGAAAAGTATGGGAAACATGATGAAGCAGGCACAGAAGCTTCAGGCAAAAATGATGAAGCTTCAGGAAGAGCTTGCGGAAAAAACCATTGAAGGCTCTGCCGGGGGCGGCATGGTCAAGGCTGTGGCAAACGGCAAGCAGCAGGTCATATCTATCCGTATTGAAAAAGAAGTGATTGACCCCGAAGATCCGGACATGCTTCAGGATCTGGTTTTATCCGCAGTCAATGATGCGTTGCAGAAATCGCAGGAAATGGTCAGCGATGAAATGGGCAAGCTTACGGGCGGCTTCAATATTCCCGGTCTGATGTAAAGGATATTCAATGAGTTATTATCCCGCGTCTGTTTTAAACCTCATTAAAAATTTATCAAAATTGCCGGGAATCGGCGAAAAAACCGCAGAACGCCTTGCCATGCACATTCTCCGCACTCCGATGAAACAAGCCCAAGCGTTGGCGCAAAGCATTTTGGAACTCAAAGAAAAATCGCGGCTGTGCGTCCGGTGTTTTGCGTTAAGCGATGCGGAATTGTGCGCGATTTGCAGTAATCCTGAAAGAGACGCCCGGATATTGTGCGTGGTGGAGCAGCCTGCGGAAATGATTGCGATTGAAAAATCCGGCAGTTTTCAGGGAGCTTATCATATTCTTCAAGGCGTATTATCTCCTATGGACGGCATCGGACCTGAAAATATCCGGATTCAGGAATTATTGGACAGAGTCGCGGCAGAGCATATTCGGGAAGTCGTGCTTGCCACCTCAACAACGGTGGAAGGCGAAACCACTGCCGCGTATATTGCCGAGCGTCTTGAAGCATTTTCAATCAATGTAACCCGGATTGCTTCCGGTGTTCCTATCGGCGGCGATTTGAAATATGTGGATCAGATGACCTTGAAACGCGCGATGGAGACCCGACATGCCCTCAGATATTAAGCCGTCTGATATTTTTGAATGTACTCAGTGCGGCGAATGCTGCAAAGGATATGGCGGAACTTACGTTACTGAGAAAGATATTGCTGCTATTTCCGAATATCTGCATACAGACCCGGCGCGGTTTCTGAAAGAATGCTGCCAAATGTCAGGACGCAAGCCGGTATTGGCTGAGGGAGAAAACGGATATTGCGTGTTCTGGCAGGACAAACGCTGCGGCATTCATCCGGTAAAACCGAAAATGTGCAGGGCGTGGCCCTTTATTCAAAGCGTATTGACGGATATTTCCAACTGGCGCATCATGGCAGCCTCCTGCCCCGGCATTCGCACAGATGTCTCAGATGATGACATCAGAGAATGCGTAAGGGAGGTTCGTAAAACTCTGATATGATTGGCGTATTTGATTCAGGTATCGGCGGGCTTACAGTTGTCCGCGCATTGATGCAGGAAATTCCTTCTTACACGATTGCTTATTTCGGAGACACCGCCCGCACACCTTATGGCAGTAAAAGCAGACAGACGGTGATTCAATACGCGCTTGAAGACAGCGAATTTCTTATGAAGCAGGGCGCGAAAATCATTGTGATTGCCTGTAACACGGCTTCAAGCGCGGCAACTGAAATTCTGATGGAAAATTTTCCTCTGCCGATATTTGAGGTGATTTCTCCGGCAGTGGAGTTGGCAGTTCAAAGCTCGAAAAGATTAAGGATCGGCGTGATCGGAACGCGGGCAACAATAGCTAGCGGCATCTATGAAAAAAAAATCAGGGAAATTGCGCCCCGTGCAAAAGTATATTCTGTTCCATGCCCTTTGCTTGTGCCGCTGGTGGAAGAAGGCTGGCTGAACAAGTCCGAAACCCGCATGATTGTTAAAAAATATCTGCATCCGCTCAAAGAAAAACAGATTGACACGCTGATTCTGGGATGCACCCATTATCCGATTTTAAAGGATATAATTCAGCATAAAATCGGAAAACGGGTAACATTGATTGATTCTTCATTGGCAGTGGCAAATAAAATCAAAAATTTTTTAAGGACTCATCCGGCAATCAATACAACCATGATCAAAGACAGCGCGGCTAAATTTTTTGTCTCCGACGTTACGCCCCAGTTTGAAAAAACAGCCCAAGCCCTGTTGAAAAAACAGATCCGTCTGGAATCAATCCGGCTTTAAGTCTATTTTACGCCGTGAGCGTTCATTGCAGACTGATAGCGTTTATCCATCACGCCGATATGATTTCTCAGCCAGTCGGTCAGGAGCGTGGAAACGCCGGAACTTAAAAACGCGGTCATGCCTTTATCTGCCTGATCTTTGTATCCTTCGATCTGAGAAATAAATTTCTGATGCGCCATTTTCTGCTCGCTGATACCCGAATAGCCAATCTTTTCAAGCAGTTTTTCTTCTTCTCCGAAGTGGTATCGGGTGTAATCCAGCAATTCCCGGACAATGCCCGCGATAATCTGCATTCCTTTCCCGTCTTTCATGGCATCGTGAAGCCGGTTTAAAATATCGAACAGCTTCTGATGATGTCTGTCCATTTCATATACGCCGACGCTATGTTCTTTTTTCCATTCAAACAGCGGCATGGTGGTCCTCCCCAAAAGGTTTAAATCAATTCTGAGTCATACTAACCCAAAATTGTCTGAAGATCAATAAAAGATGAATATTATTAACATGACAAATCGGTTGAAATCAAATATAATCATCATTGATGAAAAAAGAAAATCATCTCATAGCGGCAATTGTTGCCAATAAAGCCGGAGAAATCTTTGACCTTGCCGGATACGCGGCAGTAGGCATGGCGGGGGATATGTTTGTTCCTTTATCGGTTCAGGATACGATTCCCATGCCTTACGGCAGCGAACTCATGCTTCTGCCGGACAGGCTGCCCATAGTCTATAATCTGAAGAAAAAATGCCTTGAAATCCTGACAGAAAACCCCTATCTGCCCGGAGAACCCGTATTTCCGGTGGCTGCCTTCAATTCTCCGGGCTATGTCTTATCCTATCTCAGCGCGTATCAGGAAAGAGAATCTGCCAAATTTTTACCCTTGTTTTCTTACGGGGCTGCGGGCTGGCATAGAGGCAAATTCAGAAGCGCGGCAATTCTGGTGGATAGCGAGCCGCGTCAGGATTTGCGGCAGATGAAGCATAAAGATATAGTTGCCGGAGTGCGGCGGATGAGAAAAGTGATGCCGGATAACCAGTTAAGACAGCATCTTGAAAAATGCGCTTTGGAATATAGCTGCCCGGCAGGAAAAAATTTCTTCTTAGCTCGCTATGAAGCGCCCCTGCCCACATCTCAGCAATGCAATGCCCGATGTCTGGGCTGTCTGTCGCTTCAGAAGAATCCGGAAATTCCCAGCACTCAGCAGCGGATTGCATTCACGCCATCGCCCCATGATATTGCTCAGGTCGCGCTGGAGCATATCGGAAAAGTGAAACAGAGCGTGGTCAGTTTCGGGCAGGGCTGCGAAGGCGATCCCCTGCTTGCCGCAGACGTAATTCTGCCTGCAATTCAACTGATCCGCGCCGAAACAACTCAAGGCACAATCAATATGAACACCAACGGCAGCAAGCCCGATGTTTTGGAAAAACTTTTGGATGCCGGATTGGATAGTGTCAGAATCAGCATGAATTCCGTGCGGGAAGCCTGCTATCATGCGTATTTCCGCCCCAAAGGATACGCATTTTCCGATGTGATGAAAAGCATTGATACTGCATTAAGTCGGAGAAAATTCGTGTCTGTCAATTATCTGAATTGTCCCGGATTTACAGATACTCCGGAAGAATCAGAGGCGTTTTCAGCATTTTTGAAAGCACATCCCATTTCCATGATTCAGTGGCGCAATCTCAATTTTGATCCGCGCCGTTATCAGGCTGAAATGAATAAGGTGCAACAGCATAGCCGCCCTATCGGCATGAAAACGCTCTTAGATAAAGTCCGCCGCACTTTTCCCGATCTGATCTTCGGCTATTTCAATCCGCCCAAAGAAAAATCAATGCGAAACCGTTCCCCAAAACACGGATTCGATCCGGCTTAACCGCCGCATCACCATATCCAGCAATATGCCGATAGCCCCAATCACGATCATGCCGTCCATGACATAATCCATGCGAAGCGCGTTTCGGGAATCCAGAATCAGATAACCCAGCCCGGACTTGACGGCGATCATTTCTGCCGCAACCACCACAATCCATGCAATCACCACGCTGATTCTGAGCGCGGTAATCACCGACGGCAGCATTGCCGGAATAATGATTTTGGTGGCAACTTCAAATTTGTTAAAGGCAAAATTGGCACCTACCTGAAAATACATGGGATTGATAGAAGCCACCGCCGCAGTAGTTGAAACGACCAATGGAAAAAAACTGGATAGAAAAATCAGAAACACCGCAGGCTTATCTCCGATGCCGAACCAAAGCATGGCTAAGGGAATCCATGCCAAAGGCGATATGGGTCTTAAAAACTGAATCACGGGATTTAAAAATTCATAAGCAATTTTCCAGCGCCCCAGCACGATGCCCAAAGGGATGCCGAATAAAATAGCCAGATAAAACCCGATAGTTACCCGAAACAAACTTGCTGCGGCATGTTTGAATAAATCGCCGCTTAACATCAATTCCCATAAGCTTGTAAACACTCTGACAGGTCCCGGAAAAACCTGAACGCTCCACCCGCTGAATCTTGCCAAAGCTTCCCAGAGCAGGAAAATGAAGAAAAACGCCAAGTATCGGTTTAAAAAACGAAAAACATGAGACATCATAGCTAATTCCGCCTGTGTTGATTTTCAAAAATTTCTTGCAAATTGTAATGAAAATGTATAGCATAATAATATTATTCGGTAAAGATTCAGTGCAAATCAATATAAATTTTACCTTAACAGCACCCCTCCCCCGGCCCCTCCCCTGAAAGGAGAGGGGAGTGCTGCTGATGTCTCCCCTTCCCTTTCAGGGAAGGGGGCCGGGGGGTTAGGTGAGATATCATTCAGGCAGATTGAACATGGGAATCTTAACCCGCAGTTTTTTCGAGCAGGACACGCTGAGTGTTGCCCGCGAACTTCTGGGTAAAAAACTGGTGCATAATCTTGACGGACAACGCTTATCCGGCATGATTATTGAGACAGAGGCGTATATCGGCACAACAGACACCGCCTGCCACGCATCCAAAGGCAAAACGCCCCGAAATGCGGTGATGTTCGGGAAGGCAGGAATCGCTTATATATATTTTGTGTATGGAATGCACTATATGCTGAATGTGGTAACCGAAGCTGAAGGTAATCCCTGCGCGGTGTTGATAAGAGCCATCATGCCGGTTGAAGGACGCGCTGAAATGCAAAACCGCCGAAAAAAATCCGGAAAAAATCTGACCGACGGTCCTGCCAAAGTGTGTCAGGCAATGGGCATTGATAAAGGTCTGAACGGCTGGGACTTAACGCGCGGAGAATCTCTTCGGATTGAGGAATATCAGAAGATTTCTTCGGATCGCATTCAACGAACTCCGAGAATCGGAATTAATTACGCTGCTCAAAAGGACAAAGATGCCCTTTGGAGATTTCGGGTTGGATAAGGAGAATTTATGCAGATTGATCTGAACAGCGATATGGGAGAAAGCTTCGGGGCTTACACCATCGGCGAAGACGATAAGATCATCAGATATATCACATCCGCCAATATTGCCTGCGGCTATCATGCCGGAGACCCGTCCGTGATGGCAAAAACCGCAGCTTTGGCAAAACAGCACGGCGTGGGAATCGGGGCGCATCCCGGATATCCCGATCTTGCGGGATTCGGGCGCAGAAATCTTCAGACATTTCCGGGAGAAATCCGCAATTATATCCTGTATCAGATCGGCGCGATGTCCGCATTTGCCAAATCTGCCGGAACAAGCCTTCAGCATGTCAAGCCTCATGGTGCGTTGTATAATTTTGCAGCCAAAAACGAAGAAGCTGCCCAAGAAATCATCGAAGCTGTGAAAGCATTTAATCCCGAACTGATTCTGGTTACGCTTTCCGGTTCGATATTCGCGCAGATGGCAACGCAAGCCGGTCTCAGAGTGGCTCAGGAGGCTTTTCCTGACCGCGCCTATCTTGCAGACGGACAACTTGCCCCGCGCAACATGCCCGGCGCTGTGATACATGATGAAACTGCTGTGAGAGAACGGGTTGTAAAACTTGTCAAAACCGGCAAACTCATCAGCATTGACGGCAAAGAACTGTTCCTGAAAGCAGATACGCTGTGCATTCACGGCGATACTCCGGGCGCATGGAAACTTGCCAAAACGATTCGGGAATCATTGGAAAAACAAGGAATAACCGTTGCTCCTCTGAGCAGCCTGCCACTTAACACCTAACACTTAACACCTAACACCCATATATGAATCAGGAATTAAATATCGTTGTAATGCCAAACGGTTTGCTTCAACCGGAATGGACAGATACTCAGGAAGCGGTCAATAAAAGCACCCAACTGCTACAGGAAGAAATTTTCAGCCGGTATCAGGCAGACGAAAATTCATGGCTGTTGTTTGCGGGCTTTTGCGATAAGAATGTTGTCCTGTCTCCTTCGTTGAATTTCTGGCGGAACTTTGCGCGTGTTTTTAGCAAAAAATTAAGCCGGATACCTGATATTGAAACGCTTCGCCATAACGCTGAGGTCTTTGTTGAAGCTGATGAACTCCGCCATCTTATAGAAAATGCGCCGTTAATGACAGGTTCGGAATATCTGAATCCTGATTTGCTGACATCCGTATGGGAAAGGATGAGCAGAGCATTTTCTTCTGCCATAATATCTTACAAGGGAACGGTTGATGAATTCATCCGAGATTACGGTCCGGATGTGCATCTGGTGGGCAGAGTCTTTTTTCATCTGGTGGAAAATAAAACCGGCGAACAGCCCTTTGCGTTTCTTGCAACCTATTCGACACGATTGAACAAAGAAGGAAAATCCAAACATCTTCCCTTAAAATATGCGCTTCAGGAATATGGAAAAGACAGCCAAAAGTTGCTGGAACTGCTTTCAACCGTTCATATCGCTGCCCGACAGAGCGCGCTGATAGAAGAGATTCTTGAAACCGGAGAACTGTTTCATCCCCTTGAGTGGACGCCTAAAGAAGCGTTTATTTTTCTGAAAGAAACCCCGTTATATGAGAACTCAGGGATATTATGCCGGATCCCGAACTGGTGGAAGGGAAATGCGTCTGGGTTGAAATTGAATATCAGTGTGGGAGGTTCGCAGCCGAGTTATGTAGGAATGGATGCTTTGCTGAGTTTTGATGCGCGGCTGTTTCTTGAGGATGCGGAAATTTCGGAAAAAGAAGCCCGGCAGCTTTTACAGCAATCTGAAGGGCTTGCATTTATCAAAAACAAATGGGTGGCGGTTGACCCGGAAAAAATTAAAAAAGTCCTTGAAGCGTATGAACATGCAAAAGGTCTGATAGAACAGGAAGGCTTGAGTCTCAGGGATGCGCTTCGTCTTCAGTTGAATCCGGAAAAGCTGATTTCTGTAAGCACGGATGAGGAAAATGTAACGGTCTCAAACGGTCAGTGGCTTGAATCTGTTATTCAGAAACTGCTCCAGCCGGACAAGATTGCTCAGATAAATCCCGGCAGCGAATTCAAAGCCGATCTGAGACCCTACCAGCTTGCAGGCGTAAACTGGCTGTATTTTCTTCATTCTCTTCAATTCGGCGCCTGCCTTGCAGATGATATGGGGCTTGGCAAGACCGTTCAGTTGCTGGGATTTTTAAATGCTATAAAATCAGCAACGAGGAAAAAAGCCAGCCTGCTCATCATTCCGGCGTCATTAATCGCCAACTGGGTCAGTGAAATCCGAAGGTTTTCGCCGAACCTGACGTATTATGTCGCTCATCCGGATATGCAGTTGTCAAAAAGTGTTGAAAAACCGGAATCTTTAGATAAAACCGATTTGGTGATCACGACATACTCACTGGTGCAGAAATATCAATGGCTGCATTCCTGCACTTGGAATTATATTGTTCTGGATGAGGCTCAGGCGATAAAAAATCCCGGAACCAAACAGACCCGGTCAGTCAAAAAATTATCTGCCAGGAATCGGATTGTGATGACCGGAACTCCGATTGAGAACCGATTGTCGGATTTGTGGTCTCTGTTTGACTTTTTAAATCCGGGATTGTTGGGAACAGGCAAAGAATTCAGCGCGTTTTCAAAACAAATCAAAACAGACCCGAGCGGATATTCCCGATTGCGAAAGCTGATCAGCCCTTATATTTTAAGGCGGCTCAAAACCGATAAAACTGTCATTTCCGATCTGCCGGAAAAAGTCGAAATGAAGACTTATGCTTCGCTGAGTAAAAAACAGCTGGTATTATATCAGCAGTTGATTGATATGGTCAAAGATGCGATTTTTCAAAGCGAAGGAATTCAGCGCAAGGGAATCGTCCTGAGTTCCATAATGAAATTCAAACAGATCTGCAATCATCCGGATCAGTATCTGGGCAGCACAACGTTTGATGAAAAAGAGAGCGGGAAGTTTGACAGGCTTAAAGAAATCTGTGAAATCATTTATGAAAAACGGGAAAAAGTATTGCTGTTTACCCAATTCAAAGAAATGACGGAACCGCTGCATGAATTTTTAAAGAAAATTTTCGGACGAAGCGGACTGATTCTGCATGGAAGTATTCCTGTGGGAAAGAGAAAAGACATTATTGATCAGTTTCAAAGCCGGGGATATGTGCCGTTTATGGTGCTTTCTTTAAAAGCCGGAGGCGTAGGACTGAATTTAACCCAAGCCAATCATGTGATTCATTTTGATCGGTGGTGGAATCCGGCTGTAGAGAATCAGGCTACGGATCGGGCATTTCGGATCGGGCAGAAGAAGAATGTCATGGTTCATAAATTTCTGACCAAAGGGACCATAGAAGAAAAAATTGATCTGATGCTCGAAGAAAAGTCGTCTATGTCAAAAGAAATCATATCCGGCTCAGGAGAGAATTGGATTACGGAGATGAATAACGAAGAATTAATGTCGCTTTTCAAACTGTCATTATAAACAAACCGGAGGGAGTAATCATGGGGTATTGGAATTATTATCCGGCATATACGAGTGTGGCGGAAAAGAAAGAAAAGGCGCAGCAGAAACTGGAAAAACTCAGGAAAAAAAATCCCGGCATCAGACCGGTAGTCATCTGGGGAAAATCCATTGCGAATACATGGTGGGGAAAATCATGGAACATAAATCTTGAGAGGTATGCTGATTACGACAATCGAATCGGCAGAGGACGCAGCTATGTCCGAAACGGCATGGTTCTGGATTTGCAGATTGGTCCCGGTGAAGTAACCGCGCTGGTTCAGGGAACGGCTTCAGAACCCTATTCGATTGAGATCAGAATCAAAGGAATTGAGAAAAACATTTGGAATCAGGTTAAAGAAGCCTGTCAGGGCAAACTTGATTCGCTGAGAGAACTTTTAGCGGGTAAATTTCCCAAAGACATGGGAGAGGTTTTCATGGCTAAGGGAGAAGGATTATTTCCGTCTCCGGAAGAAATTTCTTTTTCATGCAGCTGCCCTGACTGGGCGAGTATGTGCAAGCATGTCGCAGCAGCACTGTACGGAGTCGGGGCAAGATTGGATGAAGACCCGATGTTATTCTTCAAACTGAGAAACGTTGACGTCAACGATCTGATCACTCAGGCAGTAGCAGAAAAAACTGAAAAACTGCTTGAAAAAGCGCGAAAGAAAACCTCGAGGGTAATGGATGAAAGCAATATTGCTGATGTGTTCGGCATTGAACTTGAACATGAGACCGTTGAAAC
>DYRC01000075.1 GCA_020718925.1 Desulfonema limicola | reverse complement strand
AAGCGCGAATAAGACGAGGCTGATGCGTTTCATTTATAGATCTCCTTTTAAGTTAATTCTCTGACTCTGTTTTTGCTGATATATACTTTTTCGGCATTTTCAGCAATATAATCATAGCTGAACAGAGAAGCGGCGCGAAAAATTTTTCCGGAAAGTTTTATTTACACCTGTGCTGTCTGATGATATATAATACCAAATCGCTTTCAAACGCACCTAACCCCCCGGCCCCCTTCCCTGAAAGGGAAGGGGGAGATGTCATCATTACTCCCCTCTCCTTTCAGGGGAGGGGCCGGGGGAGGGGTGCTTCGTAGAAAATTCTGATATTAAAGGATGTTTATGAAAAAGTCTGTTATAACAATATTTCTGTTTCTTTTCGGTATGATGCTGACGCCGGTTTATGCTGTCAGTCCATTGGAAATCTTTGAAGCAAGTGCTTTGAATCAGGTGATTAAGCGCAATAAACTGATTGTGGGAATGGAAGTGAAATATTTTCCGTTTGAATTTGCTGACAAAGACGGAAAACCCATAGGATTTGACGTGGATATTGCCAAATTGATTGCCAAAGAACTCGGCGTTGACATTGAAATCAAAGACATGGATTGGACAGGACTGATTCCCGCGCTCCAAAGCGGAAAGGTTGACATGATTATTTCGGGAATGACCCGGACACTTGACAGAAGCAAAACAGTAAGCTTTACAGAGCCTTATTTTGAAACAGGACTCTGTGCGCTGCTCAGTAAGCAGAAAGCACCCGGCATCACAGATATTAAGGAACTTGATGCCGCAAATCGGATTATTGCCGTAAAAACAGGCACAACCGGCGATCTTGTTTCATCAAAGTTATTTCCGAAATCTCAGATCAACCGCTTCAAAGATGAATCCGCCTGTGCCAGAGAAGTTGCTGTGGGGCGGGCAGATGCGTTTATCTATGATCAGATTTCGATTGCCAAACATCTTAAAGAAAATTCCCAAACCACTCATGCGATTTTAAAACCCTTTACTTATGAGCCTTTCGGAATTGCCATCCGAAAAGGAGACCATGATTTTCTGGGCTGGCTGAATCTGTTTCTTTCCACTATCAGAAAAGACAGACGCTATGATGAGATTCACCGAAAATATTTTGACGAGCTTTTTCGTCAGTAAACCATGAGATTTCGCCTTATTGTCCGATTTCTTGTCTGGTTCACGGTGATAGGAGGACTTTTCTTTCTGTTTTCACGCGTACAGTATCCGTGGAACTGGCGGGTTACTTATGAATATCGCACATTGCTGATAAACGGATTTTACAGCACACTGCTGATTTCTTCAGGCGCAATCATCATCGGATTTGCTTTGGGCGTGGCAGGCGGATTGGCAAGGGTTTCCAAGAGCGTCATTGCTCAGGAAATCGCGGCGTTATATGTGGAATTGTTCAGAGGAACGCCGCTTTTAGTTCAAATCTATGTGTTTTATTTCTGTATCGCAGTTGCGGTTCACTATGACAATCCCCTGATTATCGGAATGGTTGCGCTTGCCGCATTTTCAGGTGCTTATATCACTGAAATGGTTCGGGCAGGTATTCTGTCTGTTGAAAAAGGACAGGTTGAAGCGGCTCAGTCTTTGGGATTGAATGACAGACAGGTGATGCGGCATATTGTTTTTCCGCAGGCATTTCGCCGGATTATTCCGCCGCTCACAGGTCAGTTTGTTTCGTTAATCAAAGATTCCTCACTTCTTTCCGTTATTTCCGTAAGAGAGCTGACCAAGGCAGCAGAAATTATCAATGCAACAACATATAAAACCTTTGAGGCATATCTTCCGCTTGCCTTGTTATACCTTGTTATTACTTATCCGCTTTCCTATCTTACGAATCAGTTGGAAAAAAAAATAAACTCACGCGGCTTGTCCTGAACCAAGATTCACAGGATTTTGAGATTAGCAGGATTGTGTAATCTCTTTTTAATCTTGGCAATCCTTTAATCCTGAAAATCAGAGTTCAGACAATTCGGTCTTACAAATTTTAAACGGATTGATAACTTTCAGCTTTCTTTCTATCATCTGATTATGCTGCAAATCTTCAGAATACAGAAAACGACAATTATTCTCCAGCGCAGATGAGACAATCATGCTGTCCCACCAGAAAAATCCGTATTTCTCCATAATATACAGAGACTTGTCAATCGTATCTGTTCTGATTACGGCAATCTCGAAATTTTCCCTGAAATCGTTTATAGCAACTCTTATCGTCTCAATATCGTATCTGAATTTCTTTCTCAGAATAGCGATGAACTCCCCTATCACCTGAGTACTGATAATGTACTCGGAATAAGGGTTTAACACAAGTTCAGAGGCGATAATCCGCTTCTCCGGCTCATCTTTTGAATACAGATAAACCAGAATATTTGTGTCAAGAAATGCTCTGTCGGACATGGAGTTCCTCTCTGTCAATATCAAGAGATTTGGTATTGATCGAAATCATATCCAATGATCTGAACTTTCTTTTTCGGGCTTGCCCATATTTGCTCAATATAAATTCGATAAAATCAAAAATTTCCCGTTTTGCATTTTCGGGAAGCATTGAAACTTTGGCTTGAATATCAAAGTTATACATTAAAATACTCCTTTCGTTATTCCGATGAATTTTATTATCAATAGACTATGAATTTATTCGTGGAAATTGATTCAGAAGATTTAAAACATATTGAAAAAGAAATCAAGAAGAGAACAGATTATAATTTTACTCGACAAGATGACAGAATCCGTATAAAAACGGTGTTAAAAAGGAGCAGAGCTATGATTAAAAAAATTATTTCCGGCGGTAAGTACGGTGTTGAGCAAGCTGCGCTGGATATAGCCATAAAGATGGATATTGTACGCGGGGGCTGGATCACATCACGGCAAAAAGAAGAGCTGGGGAAAAAAGCCGAGCGTTACGGGCTTTCGGAAATGCCCAATGTGAATTATGCCAGAGTTGCCGAACATAACATTTCAATTTCAGAGGGTGTTCTGATTATTTCACGCGGCGAGCTTATCACCAACGCAGCATTGCATCAGCGCGTTGCCCAAAAGTTCAAACGCCCCTGTCTTCTGATTGATTTGAACAAAACCGGCGAATTTCAAGCCTCAGAGCAGATCAACGCATGGATTGTCCAGCATCGGATCAGAATTTTGAATATCACCGGACCCGAAGAACGCGATGAAAGCCGGTTTTATGATATAACGTATAATATCTTGGAAACGGTTTTTCTGATGCTGATTGCCGCAGACGTGCAAAACGAGGCAGTTGCGGCAGATGACCGGTCTGCTCATGCACTTTCGGATATTATCAACCTTCCGAAAACACTTGAAGAAGCGGCGGATATGCTGGCAGAACGCCTGACGTTTCGGGAAAAGACCAAAATTGCCAATATGCCTGAACACAAACTCAGTAATGTGGCGATGTCTCTGGGTCCGTATATACGCTCGGAATTCAGGCTGGATAGAAATGATAATCTGATGGCGTCGTGCCGCAGAATTTACGGATCAGGCACGATGGATGATGCGATACTGCTGATTATCGAAAGGACGTGGAGACAATTACAGAAAGCCAATGTGTTGCGAGTGGTCAGGCGTTAAGCTCAGATTTAAGCCAGTCCCGCACCTTGTCTGTTAAGGTATAAACGCCTTTATTATGACCTACGGATTCCAAAAAATGTTCCTTCAGATCATCCGGCATGGTGATTTCGGCAAGATCAACCGCTTCTTCGGAATTGCGGCGAATCAGATAAATGATCGGCGGATTTTTCCATGTGCTGATGGCAAAATAATGCGCCACATCATTTTTGGAACGAATCACATAATTTCCGCGCGTCCAGTTATTTCCCCATTCCAGATACAGCCGTATGGCTTCTTCCGGCGTCATCTCCCAGTTAATCGCATTGAGCAGATTCGTGTCTTTTTTTATATCTTCCAAATTCATCATGGTATTATCCTCCTATTTTATCAATAACTATTATCATATTTATAAAATTGTCAATGTAAGAAAGTTTGTTATAGAAAAATCTCTGATTTCAGTTTCAGAGTTTCAAATAGTATGATAAATTATCGCTATCAAAGCACCCCTCCCCCGGCCCCTCCCCTGAAAGGAGAGGGGAGTACCGATGACGTCTCCCCCTTCCCTTTCAGGGAAGGGGGCCGGGGGGTTAGGTGAGTTATCGTTATAATTTTGTGGGAGAAAGGAGAAGCATCATGGGAAATGTTTTGGGAATCAACGGCATGGGGAGAATCGGAAAGCTCACGCTATGGCAGCATATTGCCCGAAAAAATTTTGAGGAAATCGTAATCAATATCGGGCGGAAAGCAGGAAATTCTCTCGGAGATATTGCTGATTATATAGAAAAAGATTCTACTTACGGACCGCTTCACCGCTTTTTATACGGCTTCAATTCAGCTTCGGTAATCAAAGACATTGATGATGCCGAAGGGACGATGAATATTGACGGCATTTCGGTCAGATTCCTGAGAAATACCCGAAATCCTGCTGAAATTGATTGGAGCAGCCATGATGTCAGACTTGTGGTGGATACCACAGGACAATTCATTGATCCCACACTCCCCCCGGATGCGCCCAAAGGCTCTGCGCGGGGGCATTTAGATGCGGGGGCTGATAAACTGATTGTGTCCGCGCCCTTTAAAATCAAGGATAAGGGAAAGCCCATGCCCGAAGACGCGATTACGACCGTGATGGGCATCAATGATAACGACTATGATCCCCGCCGCCATCGCATTATTTCCAACGCATCCTGCACCACCACCTGTTTGGCACATATCATCAAGCCGCTGATTAATGCTCTGGGATATAAGCGGATTTTATCTGCATCTATGTCAACGGTTCATGCCGCGACATCTTCTCAGCAGGTTTTAGATCGTCTGCCCAAAGCCGGTGCAGATGATTTGAGAAAAAATCGCAGCGTAATGAACAATATTATTCTGACCACGACCGGCGCGGCAAAAGCGTTGCGGCTCGTAATTCCTGAAATGGAGCATATCGGATTTATTGCCGAATCTGTGCGAATCCCGACCACGACCGGTTCGCTGATTATTCTGGTGGTAAATTTTCAGGAAGACCCCGGAGGCGGCTCCATCCGCCGGGAAGTGATTAACGAAATTTACCGCAGTACCGCAGCATCAGACCCGAAAAATTATCTGCACTACACCGATAAGCAGAATGTCTCCTGTGATATTATCGGCACACCCAAAGCCGCAGCCACCATCGAAGGGCATGAAACCCACACCCGGACCGCAGAAGTTACGATTGATCTTGAAAAAGTGCCGGGCTTGGAAAAAGAGGTTATTGCCACGCTGAAAAATCATATTATCCGGGTTCCGGTAACTCAGGCGGTGATTTACGGCTGGTATGACAATGAAATGGGATCTTATGTCAACATGCTTGCAGATCGGACAATTTCAATTGCGGAAAGTATGTGAACGGTTCTTCACGCTGCCCTCTCCCACAAGGGAGGGGGAATCTTATATTGACATTCTGCCTGAAAGCGATAAAAATAAATCATTATGCTGCCCAAAGATTACGAAATTCTCAGAAATGAGTTGATTGACCTGTTGAAACAGTCTGTCGCGCTTCCATCGGTGAATCAGGAAACCCGCGACATACTTTCTCAGATTTGCCGGAAAACACTGGAAAACCAGTTTGAAATTGTCTTAGCCGGAGAATTTCAGGGCGGCAAATCCACCACTTTCAACGCGCTCTGTGACGGACGCGATTTGAGTCCGCAGGGATCAGGCATCAAAACCAGCGGCTGTATTGTGTCTGCTCAGAATATGTCTGATCCGGATGAACCTGAAAAAGCCATTGCAGAGTGGCGGAGTTCCGCAGAACTGATTGCCGGTTTTTCGGATCTGCTGCTGCCGCATCTTCAAAGCTTTGCGCCGGATCGGTTTTACGGAATCAGCGCGCCGGAGCTTATCCGGGTGTTAGATTTGGAGAGGGCGGAAGATCGGCGGCTGACAGCCCAAGCCGCAGAACAGGAATGGCAGATTTGGAAAAAGAACAAAGCCGCGTATGATCCTGAGCAGAAAGGGCATCTGGATATTCTGCGCTTTGCCAGCCTTGCTGCTCATTATTACGCGGACAACACCCTGATTCGTCTTCGCCATCAGCGCAAATTCAAAGTTGAAGAGATCGGCAAAATGATTGTGTTTCCGCAGGATTGGGAAGAGCGATGGCTGGATATGTCTGCTGCCCGGTTTAAGATTGAAGAAATTATATTTATCTTTATCCGCAATATCCGATTACGACTTCATTCTGAAAATTTAAGCCGTTTGGGGTGCGTGATTACAGACTGCCCCGGATTGTTTGCCAGCCGGTGGGATACGGAAGTGGCGCGGCGGGCAATGTTTAATGCAGATGCGATTCTTTATCTTTTAGATGGCTCAAAAACCGTCAAGCTCTCTGATTTAAGGGCGCTTCAGTTCATCCGGCAAAACGGCATGGAATACAAGCTCTTTTACGGCTGCAATATCCGGGGGCATAGCCTGATTGAGAGCAAACGCATTGCCCACTCCAGCATGACACTGTTGAAAAATAACGGTTTTTCGATTCAGGATGACGAGTTTGTCCTGTTTCATGCCCTGCTTGCGCTGCTTTCGGTGAAACAAGCTCATTCATCTTCAATGCTGAAATCCGTTCAGAAACAGCTTGCCATTCTTGATCTTGAAGACGATATTGATGCGCGGCAGGCAAGCGGCTTGGATGCTTTGACCGGGATGGTGGAAAAAACCGTCATCCGCAAAAAAGCCCGCTCCATCCTGATTGACAACGGCTCTCAAATTGCGGCAAACTGCCTGCTTGAAGCTGAAGGAACGCTCAGAAGCCGGGAAAATCTTGCTGTAAAAAAAGAAAAAGATTTTTTGCTTCAGGTGGAGATGACGGAGCGCGAGCTGAAAAAATTCCGCTATGACTGTACTCAGATTATTCAGCGATTAGATGAGGAAAGCCCTGATTATAAATTGGCTGAAGATATTTGGAGCCGATTGGAAGACCGCAAAGATTCATTGAGAGATAAGGCAGCAGATAGGATTTATAACGATATTCTCAAATTCAAAGAAATTCCTACATTTCTGTTCAATCAGAAAAAGCTGAAAGAAAAAATCATCACGATTATCCGGGAAGAAATCAATGACAGCTTTCAGGAGGCGATTCATTCATGGCTTTCGGAAATCAAGGATGGCAACAATAAAACCTATAATGCCTATATTGCACACCGCGTAAAATTGATAGGGCGCGATCTCAAAGATATTTGGAAACATTCGGTGCTGACAGATATGAATCTGCTCTCAGGCATCACGCTCCCGGAATTTTCAGGAAATCTGGAATTGGATAATGAAACGATATTTCGGGAAATGGAGAAAAGTCAGATATTTGAAAAGGTTCGTGATAATGCGATATTTACTGCGGGCGGTCTGACCGGTCTTTTTACCGCAAGTTCAGGGATTTTGGTGGCAATTTTTCTGATGATCAGCCGGATGGTGTGGATGGTGGTGGCGTCTGTGGCAGTGATTCTGATCAATATTATCATTATTTTTTTAACACGCGGGATGATGGAATCTGCTTTGAAAAAGGAAATTCGGGAAAATCTTTTTCCGGCATTCACCACCCTGTTTTTGGAAATCAGAGATGATGTGAAAAAAGAATTTCGGGAATTTTCAAAAAATATCCGGGAATTATACAAAGCCGGATTTTCAGCCATCATTGATAAACCCCAGCAGATTTTTGAGCAGCGTAAGCTTCAGGCAGAGCATGATTTCAAAAAGAGTCAGTCAGAACGCGAAGCCATTGCCGAAGAATCAAAACGCATCCGAGAAGAGCAGATTCAGCCGCTCAGAATCAGATTACAGAATTTCGTAAGCGGCGTGGAAGGAAAATTATGATACCGATTCGAGACATCAATCCTTCAAAAACTTATCCGATTGTCAATTACAGCCTGATTGCCATCAATATTCTGGTATTTATGACGCAGTTGGGACAAAGCGATCCGGGCAAATTCAATTTTTATTACGGATTGGTTCCGGCGCGATATACGACTTCCGATCTCCTGTCGCATTTCACTTTCGGACAGCAGATGTTTTCATTTATCTCGTTCATGTTTCTGCATGGCGGCTTTCTGCATATTCTGGGCAATCTGTGGTCGCTTTATGTGTTCGGTGATAACATTGAAGATCGGCTGGGGCATTTCCGTTATCTGGCATTTTATATTTTATGCGGAATTGCATCAGGCATATCGCATCTGCTATTCAATCTTCATTCCCACTCGCCGGTGATCGGCGCAAGCGGCGCGATTTCAGGCGTGATGGGCGCGTATTTTGTTCTTTTTCCCCGCGCAAAAATATTAACGCTGATTCCGATTATCTTCATTCCCTGGCTGATTGAAATTCCGGCGTTTATTTTTTTGGGATTATGGTTTATTTTCCAATTCATCAATGCTGCCGGGAGCGGCGGGGCGGGTATTGCGTGGTGGGCGCATATCGGCGGATTTGTGAGCGGCATCGTTTTTTTAAAGCTCTTTGAAATCATTCCGTCTTCGGGTTTTACGGAAAAAGCCAGAGAAGTTACTGCCCGCAAAACAACCAATATGCTTCAGGTTATCCGCCCGCTGGGTCCGATGGACGATGCAAATCTGTATGCCACCATCCGAATCACATCGCATGAGGCAGCGATGGGAACTTCCAAAATTGTCAATATTCCCTGGGGGGTTCAGAATCGCTTGGTGAAAGTCATTATTCCGGCAGGCGTCAGGGAAGGCAATATGGTTCGCGTCAGCGGATTCGGAAAAATCACGCCTGATGGCGGGCGGGGCGATCTGATGCTCAAAGTGCTTATTCAGGAAGTCTGAAATTTCAGAAATATAAGTATCCGTACGCATTTATTCTTCATCTCCGCTGTCCGGCTTTTCCTGAAATTGCTTTTTTTTCTTTGACGGCAAAAGAAAGTTCTCCGATGTTATGACGCTTTTTCCCGTGTTGCGCTCCAATTCCGATCTGGCATTTTTAGCTATTCTTCCGCCTTTTTTACCGGCAACGGCATTTTCATCCATTCCGGTCGCATTCACGCTTTCGGCAATCTGCCGCGTAGAAAGTTCCGCGAGTGCTGTGAAAATCAGTTCGGCTTCGCTCATGTGATCCCGCAAATTCTGTGTTTTCAGCCCTTTGATGTCTTTATGCTGCCTGACCGAAACACCGCTCCATTCCTTATGAATGATGTTGGTGAGAATGGCATATTTATCATCGCCTTTTATAGCGTGATCTTGCCAGTAATCCGTCAGTTTGTTGCGGGTTTCCTGCCCCATCATGCGTTGCTGAATCCATTTCTCACTTCTGCCGTGCTGCCGCCAGTATTCACGTGCGCGGTCAAGAGAACGGGCAGGATCGCTCATATCCTGAATGCGTTCATATCCCACCTTTGCCAGCCATAGTTTTATCGGTTCAGCCTTGGGACTTGGGACAGACTGAATAAGACGCAGCAGAGTTTCAGGATCAGCAGCATCAGTCAGGTATTTCTTTCCATCCGCCGCTTCCATCTTCAGTCGGTTACACTTTGTAACCGACTCACTGCCCTCTTTTTTTAACCGATTTTTCAAAACTTTCCAGTAGTTTCTTGCTGCCTGATAATCCGGTTGCTGTATAAGAACCTGCAATATATCAACCACCGAAAAATACCATGTTTCAGTCTGTTCGTCATAATGACGACGAATCTTATAATCTTCAAACACTGCCAATGATTTTTCCTGCATGTCTGTTATCCTTCAATCCTTATAAAATCCTTACATCCTGATTCAAAGCTTGTTATTCCGGACTGCTGACCTATGGGAAGCGCACAAGCCGGAACCCGCTGCTGTAGTTCCGGTTGCCCGGGGTGTTGTTGTTGCGGTACGCCGACCGGCAAAGCCGGGCGTTGATGTACCAACTCCCGCCGCGAAGCACCCTGCCCGAGCCTTCCTTAGTACCTACAGGATCAGTTACAGCACCGGGCGGATAATTTCCGTACCAATCCTGACACCATTCCCATACGTTTCCGTGCATGTCGTACAAGCCCCACGCATTCGGCGGGAAACTTCCCACCGGAGTGGTTTCCCCCCGATATTCTCCTTTCGGACAGCCTTCAAGCGGATAATTGCCGTCATAATTTGCCTGATCGGCGAATAGACATTTCCCGAAATAAAACGGCGTGCTTGTTCCCGCACGGCAGGCATCTTCCCATTCCGCCTCTGTCGGAAGCCGGTATTTGTCTGAATTTTCTTTCCGGTTCAGCCATCTGATGAATGCCTGTGTATCGTTCCATGATACGCAGGTTACCGGACAGCTTTCTGTCTGCCCGAATCCCGGATTATTCCAATTCTTGTCCTTATCTTTTTTCCACTCGCTTCCTGTCCAATAATACGCCCCGTCTCCGGTCTCGGCTTCGGTTCTGTAACCTGATTCCGAAGCAAAAGAACGCCAGTTTCCGACAGTTATCTGAGTCGTCTGCATGTAAAAGCCTTTGGTCAGCGTAACTTTATGCAGAATTTCATTATCATATCGCCCCGGCTCATCCGGCGGGCTGCCCATCATAAACGTGCCGGGCGGGATATACACAAACTCCATGTCCAGCGTATTCACAATCTTTTTCGGAATTTCAATCTTTCGGGAATTGTCGCTCTCTGTCTGTCTGTGATTGGACGATGTATCTGCTTTACAGCCCATTGCTCTCAAAACTTTTGAAAAACCCTTCTGATACGAAACAGACATATCCGCCCAGTGCAGATTTTGCAATTTTTCATCCTGCGGCTTGCAGTCATCCAGCCGCACCGGAATCAGAAAAACCTTGTCATCGGGAAATTCATCCCGGATATCCAGAGCCATTTTCAACTCTTTCTGAACAAACCCTCTTTTGTCAAGAGATGCTTTTGAAAGAACCGCAATGAAATACCGGCTTTCACGGATTTCCCTCTGAATGATCGTTTTCCAATTCTGCCCCGGAAGAAGGTCTTCGTCGTCTATCCACGGAATCAGCCCGGCATCTTTCAAATCGTGGTAAAGGTTTAGGGCTTTTTCAATATCTTCTCTGGCATAGCTGATAAACACTTTTTTATTCTCTGACATTGTTCACCATTGTATGCTGAATCCCTGATTGCTCTGATATTTGCTGATTATGCCTGATTTTTCGGATTATGCAACTGAAATTTATGCTTTCCCCCTTCAGAGAAAGGGCAGGTGAGCAATTCAATAACTCTCCGCCCTCTGATATAAAATTTAGTTCTTGACAAACTCAAACAGATGTTTAAAATATATGTTTAAAATTTATGTTTGATAGGCAGAAGATGAAAGAAGAGAAGGGAAATGATACCAAAGACCGGCTGATTCAAGCTGCCGGAGAAGTGTTTGCAGAAATGGGATTCCGCGCGGCAACGGTCAGGGAAATCTGCAAACGCGCCAATGCAAATCCGGCTGCCATCAATTATCATTTCCGGGATAAACAAGGGCTTTATCTGGCGGTGCTTCAGTATCATCATCGTTCAGGTGTTCAGAAATCTGCTGAAGCGGAAGTCAGCGATAACAGACCTGCCGAAGAGCGTCTTGAGGCATTTATCCGCTCGTTTCTGCTACGCATTCTTGATACAGGACGCCCTGAATGGTATGAAAAGCTTATGATGCGGGAATTCAGCGAACCTACTATCGCATTTGATCAGATTATTGAAACATCCATCCGTCCTTTACATAACCGTCTGGCGCTGATTATCAATGAGCTTATCGGGACAGAAGAAAATGAGCATCAGATCCGGTCTTGTGTGATGAGCATTATCGGACAATGTCTGTATTATCATCATGCCAAACGGACTATTTCACGGCTTTATCACCAAAATTTCACGCTTTCGGATATTGATCAGTTGGCTGACCACATCACCCGGTTTTCAATCGGCGGAATCCGAAATCTTTCAGGAGCATTATGAGACTGATCATCGCATTTTTTATATTGATTATGCCGCTTCAGGCTTATGCAGAAGAACTTGTCAATAAAGATGACTCATTGACGCTGGAGCGATGTATTGAAATTGCCTTACAGAAGCATCCGTCTGCGGTTGCGGCAAAACACACCATTACTGTAAATCAGAACAGGGTCGGCGAGGCAATGTCAAATTACTATCCCCAGATTTCCTCCATATCAGGATATAATCAATATTGGGATAGCGGCACGACTTATGACAACTATTCAACCGCCCTGTCCCTGAATCAGAATATTTATGATTTCGGAAAAACAGCCTCTCAGGTCAATATTCAGAAATTCAACTTGAATTCCGTTCAGGCTGATTTTGAAAACACATCCGTTCAGATTATTTTCAATGTCAGACAGGCATATTACGGTCTGCTTGAAACCAAACGAAATCGGGATGTTGCTCAGGAGACCGTGATGCAGTTTGATCAGCATCTGAAGCAGGCAAAGGGATTTT
Organism: Desulfonema limicola; assembly: GCA_020718925.1. Classification (GTDB taxonomy): domain Bacteria; phylum Desulfobacterota; class Desulfobacteria; order Desulfobacterales; family DYRC01; genus DYRC01. Next base: position 1,549 of record DYRC01000075.1, on the reverse strand, counting down.
ATCAAGCCGGAACCAGAGCCAAATTTGACGTAACCCGTGCGGAAGTGGATTTGAGCAATGCCAAATTAAGCCTCATCAAAGCTGAAAATGCGCTCAGGCTTGCAAAAGTCAGTCTGAATAATGCTATCGGGCTTCCTTATGCGCCGGACTATCGGATTGAAGATAATCTTGATTTTGCAAAATATGCCCTGCCGCTTGAAGAAGCCATTGAGCAGGCTTATAACAACCGTGCTGATCTGCAATCGCTTCTTGCCAAAAAGAAAGCTGCTGAGGAATCTATTGAGCTTGCCAAAAAAGGCTATTATCCGACACTCTCCGGCAGCGCGAGTTATACTTGGGTCAATGAAGATATGTCTTCTCAAAAAGGCTGGAAAGTCGGCGCAAGCTTTACCATTCCGTTGTTCAGCGGCTTTCTGACAACATATCAGGTTCAGGAATATGAAGCCAATCTGAAGGTTTTGAATGCAAATGAAGAATTGCTGAGACAAAGCATTTTTCTTGATATTCAGCAGGCATATCTGAATCTCAGGGAAGCGGAAGAAAGAATATCCAACACGCAACTGACCGTAAAACAGGCACAGGAAAATCTTGATCTAGTGAACGGAAGATACATGGCAGGAATCGGAAATCCGATTGAAGTAACGGACGCGCAGGTATCTTACAGCAATGCGAAAACAGCTTATAATCAGGCGCTTTATGATTACAAAATCGCTCAGGCAAGTATTGTGAAGGCGATAGGGGAAAAGTAAATGTTTGAGATAGCCACGCTCACGCAGAATGATACATTGCAATTACCGATTGAAATTGCAAAACATTTTCAGCCGTCAGATCGTTTTATCGTCTGGATTGACAGCGATATATTGCATCTGAAGCGTATCAGCAAGCCATCACCGCTTGATATTGTTGAATATGCTTCTGATGATGAGCCGATTTCGCCGGATGAAATCAATGCGATTGTGCATGAAGTTCGCCGGAAACGCCGTCAGCAAAAGGTCGGATAATCTTGCGAATTGTCATTGACACCAATATCTGGATTTCAGGATTGCTCTGGAAAGGGAAAGCTTGGCAATTACTTAGATTAGCTGAACATGGAAAAATTAGGCTTTGTATTGCTTATCCGATGCTGCTGGAATTGGAAGAAGTACTTTCTTATGAACGATTTCAGAACAGATTGAAAGTTTTACAACAAACTCCTGAACAGTTGGCGTCTTATGCCCTGAGTATTTCAACTGCCTATGATGTATCAAGAAGCGGTATTCCGATTGTTTACGCTGATCCGGATGATGATATTTTTTTATTATGCGCTGTTGAAGCAAAAGCAGCATATCTTGTAACGGGTGATCGGCATTTGCTGAATATGAAATCATATTGCGGAATTGAAATTGTAACAATTGATGATTTTTTCATTCGGGAGTTTTAGTATATGAAAGTTTTTTCCAAAGACGGACATCAGATACTATGGGGAGATGTCATCCAATGCTTGGAAAGCCTCAGAGATGAAAGCATTGATCTCATTTTCTGTGATCCGCCGTATAATATCGGAAAAAAT
>DYRC01000074.1:6283-14059 GCA_020718925.1 Desulfonema limicola | reverse complement strand
AAGGCAAAGCAGCAGTCAGAAATTACTTTGAGCAGTTAAAAGCGCAGGAAGAAGATTACATATTTGAAGCAAAGCTGCTGATTATCGGCGAGCCGGGCGCAGGCAAAACCACGCTGGCAAAAAAGATTGAAAACCCTGATTACGAACTTAGGGAAAATGAGAAATCCACTGAAGGTATTGAGGTTATCCGATATGAATTTCCTTTTGAAAACAATAAAACCTTCCGAATAAATATCTGGGATTTCGGCGGACAGGAAATTTATAAATCCACTCATCAATTTTTCCTGACAAAACGCTCACTGTATGCCCTTGTCGCGGATTCCCGCAAAGAGGACACAGATTTCTATTACTGGCTGAATGCGGTCGAATTGCTGACGGATAACAGCCCTCTCCTGATTGTGAAGAATGAAAAACAGGACAGACAGAGGGAAATCCCGGAACGTCAGTTGAGAGGGCAATTCACCAATTTAAAAGAAATACTTGCGACCAATCTTGCCACCAAAAGAGGCTTGCCTGAAATTTTAAAAGAAATTCAGCATCGTATCAGCAGTCTCCCGCATATCGGCAGTCCGTTGCCCAAAACATGGGTCAGAGTCAGAGAAGCATTGGAAAATGACGACCGCAATCATATCAGCCTTGAACAATATCTTGATATATGCGAGAAAAACGGATTCACAAAATTGCAGGACAAATTGCAACTGAGCGGCTATCTGCATGATCTGGGCGTCTGTCTGCATTTTCAGGAAGACCCGCTTCTGAAGAAAACCGTGATTTTAAAGCCCGAATGGGGAACGTATGCGGTTTATAAAGTTCTGGATAACAAAAATGTGATCCGCAATTTCGGAAGATTCACAAAATCGGATTTGTCAGAGATATGGAATGAAAACATATATGCCTGTATGGAGGATGAACTTCTGCGGCTCATGCTGAATTTTCAGTTATGCTATGAAATTCCCGATAGTCGTGATATATACATCGCTCCCCAACTGCTGACTGAAAATCAGCCGGATTATGAATGGAATGGAAGCGACAATCTGATTCTGCGCTATGCTTATGAATTTATGCCCAAAGGAATCATCACGCGGTTTATTGTAATCATGCACAGATGGATTCAGAAACAGGCGTATGTCTGGAAAAGCGGCGTTATTCTGAAAAAAGATGATACGTTTGCAGAAGTGGTTGAATATTATGGCAAACGTGAAATCAGAATCCGTATTTTCGGCAGATATAAAAGAGATTTGATGAGAACGGTTATAGATAAATTTGATGAAATTCATGCGTCATATCATCGGCTGAAATGCAAAAAGCTGATCCCGTGCAATTGCAAAGATTGTAAAGGCAGTCAGTATCCGCATTTTTACGAATATGAACGATTGAGAAAGCGTCTTTTTGACAGAAGACCTGAGATAGAATGCGATAAAAGCTATGAGATGGTGAATGTACAAAGTCTGATTGATGATGTCATCATTGAACGCCATGATGATATTAAAAATGAAAAAGTCCCTGATGTTATTGTGAATATCACCAATATCAAAGGAAACGCCAGCAATTCAAACATTATTGCCGGAAATCAGAATGCGGTCAATTCAGAACGCTAAACACAAAGAAAGTCAATCTTTATGAAATATTCTCTTCAGATTCTCGGATTCCATCGCATTATGCCGGAAGGAGAATCCTATTTTATTCCGCCAATGGCAATGTCATGTCAGACCTTTTCAAAATTGATGGAATGGTTGGCAAAAGTGGTGAAAATCATTGATTTGGATGATGCTGCAAAACGCATCCGGGCAGGCGAATTTCGCGGACGGGCTGTCGCCATTACCTTTGATGACGGATATAAAGATAACTTTGATATTGCAAGAGATATTCTGAAAAAAGCAGGTATTCCGGCAACTTTTTTTATTCCGGTGCATCCGATTGACAAGGGCGAACCGTATTGGTGGGATTATCTGTATCACACGGTTCGGCAGAATATGCCTGCATTTTGCAATTTTCTCAAACATAGCAGCCATGCCCATATTGCTGCGGATCAGCCTCTTAATCTGTTGTGTCGGAGCATGGTGCGCTATCTTAACGGAGCGGACAATGCGGTTCGGCTATCCTTTTTTGCAGATATGTTCAAAGAGTTTGGCAATTATACCGGCGGGCGGACATTAATGACTTGGGAAGAAATCCGCCAAATGCAGCAGGATGGATTTTCTATCGGCTCTCATTCGCTCTCTCATACGCCCCTGACAGACCTGACGCCTGATCAGTCAAAATTTGAAATTGAACAATCCAAAATAATCTTGTCTCAACGACTTGGGACTGAGGTTTCAGGATTCTGCTATCCGCGCGGGGCATGGAACAAGACCGTTGCAGACATCGCAAAACATGCCGGATACGCGTATGCCGCAACCACCATATTCGGAAGCAACAATACAGGTTGCAATCTTTACGCGCTTGCCAGACGCAATATGTCGGATTATCAGGGCATTCGCGCACATTTCCCTATTCCGGCATATCTGCTTGAAATGACGGGGATATTAGACAAATGGCTGTCAAAACGGCGGTAATCAGGAAATTATCTGAGTCCCTGATTTTCCGTCAATCGCATCCTGAATATGTTCTATTGAGCATATTACAGCCCCTTTGTTGCGCTGTTCAACAAACGCAATGGCAGCTTCGATTTTAGGTCCCATCGAACCGGATGGAAAATGACCTTGTGCAAGATAGCGGCGGGCGTCTTCAACACTCAGTTTTTCAAGCAGATTTTCCTGAGAACTGCCATAGTGAAGTGCCGCGCCATCCACATCGGTGGCAATGACAAACCTGTCTGCGCCGACTTCTTCAGCCAATTTCGCGCTTGCCAAATCCTTGTCAATCACCGCATCCACGCCTGCAAAGCTTCTGCCTTCCCGAATCACCGGAATCCCGCCCCCGCCGCAGCAGATTACGATAAAATCCGTGTCAATCAAGGCTTTGATTTCGCGCTTTTCCACAATGGTAACGGGCTTGGGAGATATCACCACCCGCCGGAATCCTTTGGGCGTTTTTTTAGTCGGATAGGGAAGTTTTGCCGCCTGATATTCTGTGAATGCGGGACCAATCGGCTTTGACGGGTCTGAAAACGAGGGATCAGCTTCATCCACCACCACATAGCTTATCAGGCTGACAATTTTCTGCGTAAAAACGCCGATATTCATCAATTCCGTGTCTAAGGTGGATTCAATCATATAGCCGATTTGTCCCTGAGTCTGAGCTACCAGAATTTCCAGCGGCAGTTTGGGAGCCGCATCACAGCATTCCTGTTGCAGCAGCAGATTGCCCACCTGCGGACCGTTGCCATGCGTGATAATCACCCGGTATTTTTGGGAAAGTCGGGCAATCTGCTGAATCGGCACTTTCAGGTTTTCAAACTGCTCCTGAATTGTGCCGATCTGCCCTTTGCGAATCAAGGCGTTGCCGCCTAACGCTATCAAGAGAATTTCTTTATCAGGTTTCATCAATTATTCTTGACGGGTAAGAATTGTCTGATCCATGCGCCGAAGCCTTTTGGATTGCGGGTCTGAATCAGAACTCTGCCCGGACCTCTGAAGCGGCATACCAGCCCTTCGCCGGATGTGAATGATGAAATCCAGCCTGAAGACGCTTTCTCAATATTATAATTCATGGTATCGGGCCATGCCACCAAGTGCGCGTTGTCAATAATGATTTCCTCACCCGGCGCAAGATCGAGCGGATGAATTGAGCCGTAAGAACTCACAAACAAAATGCCTCTGCCGGTGGCTTTCAGCACGAAAAATCCTTCGCCGGAAAAAAGCCCCTGAACCAGATTCTGCACTTTCGCGCTGATGCTGATTCCTTCGGAAGCCGCAAAAAAACCGTCTTTCTGAAGAACATAATTTGTGCCGTCCATCTCAAGCTCCATGATGTCGCCGGGCGTGGATGGCGAAAGATACACCTGCCCCGGACCATGATGCGCGGCAAGGATTTGAAAGAAAAACTTTTCACCGGAAAGCATTCTGCCCAGTCCGCCGAGAATACCGCCTTCAAGCTTTCCCTCAACCGTAACATTTGCGCTCATTGCCACCATCGCATCAGATTCGGCTTTGATTCGCTCCTCGGCATCCAGATTGACTTTCAGCATGGTAAATGCGCCGCGATACAGGTATTCAAATTTTTTATTCACCGCAGCCGGGCGGCTGTCCTGAATAGCGGGCTTTTGTGTTTCTATGGGTTGTTTTTTGTAATCAGCAAACATGTCTGCCATAACATTCTCCTTTTTCAGCGACAAACGTTTTCTTTTTCCTGTTTTTCTGCCGTTGCTCTGTCCACCGCATCTGAAAAATCCATAAAAATCGTGATGTCAGAGCCATTTGAAATCACTTTGGCGTTGGGATAGCGTTTTTTGAACACACGAACCATAGCCCGGTTTTCATTCAGAACTGTTGCGGTAAATCCCGTATAATCATTTTGCTTTGCAATATTTTCAAGTGCTTCTAAAAAATAGGAAGCAACGCCCTGCCCATGAAAATCTTCGCGCACCACAAACGCCACTTCCGCGCGCCCTTCTCCTTCCTCCGCATAAGAACCGATTGCCACGATTTCCTTATGCCCTTTTTTCTGTATCAATCCGATCAGGGACATATTTTTTCTGTAATCCACACTTGCCCATTGCTTCTGCACCACTTCATGTGAAAACACCTTCATTTTATAGAAAAAGCGGTAATAGATGGTTTTTTCCTGAAGCGAGTAAAAGAAATTCCGATACGCAAATTCATCAGAGGGAAAGAGCGGACGGACTTCGATGGATTTTCCGTTTTTAAGCTCCATCGCGGTTTTGTAGCTTTCGAGAAAGATCAGATCGTCATGGGACGGAGGCAGTTGGTCGCTGAAAATATAATGAAGTCTTTTCGCCGACTCAATCAACTCTTCTCTGAATTTGGGATGCGCGATCTGCGCCAGTTCCATGACGCGCTGATAAATGCTTTTGCCCTGAAGTTCGGCAATGCCGTATTCGGTTACGATAAAGTTGACGTCTCCGCGTGTGGTTGCCACGCCTGCGCCTTCGCTCAACTGCGGCACAATTCGGGAGACTTTGCCGTTCTGAGCCGTGGATGGCAGCGCAATAATGGTAAATCCGCCTTTGGACATGGCAGAGCCGCGCAGAAAGTCAACCTGATCGCCGATGCCGCTGTAAAACGTATGCCCCATTGAATCCGAACACACCTGCCCGGTCAGATCCACTTCCAATGCAGAACTGATGGAAATAAAGTTGTCGTTTCGGGCAATCACGGTCGGATCATTGACATATTCCGAAGAACGGAAATAAAACATGGGATTGTTGTTCACATAATCGTATAATTTCTGAGACCCCATGCACAACGATGCCAAAACACGCCCCGGAATCAATGTCTTTTTTTTGTTGGTAATCACCTTTTTTTCAAACAATGGTAAAAATCCATCCGTGATCACCTGCGTGTGAATGCCCAAATCTTTTTTCTTATCTAAATATTGCAGAATAATATTGGGCAGATGTCCGAATCCGATTTGAAGCGTTGCGCCGTCTTCCACAATCTGCGACACATAATAGCCGATTCTGCGGGCAACCACGCTTGCTTCTTTGTTGAGATGGGGCGTGAACTCGACCAGCGGCTCTTCGTGAAATACCAGATAATCTATCTCATCCAGATGAACAAAGCTGTCTCCCCATGTTTTGGGCATTCGGGGATTGACCTGAGCAATGACCATCTTGGCACTTTCCATGCCCGCACGGGTAATGTCCACCGACACGCCCAGACTGCAATATCCGAATTCATCCGGAGGACTGACCTGAATTATCGCAACATCCAACCCGATCCGCTGACTGTAAAATAACTTCGGAATCTGAGATAAATATGTGGGAATATAATCAATTTTCCCATCAAATGCCGCTTTCCGCATGGCATTGCTGATAAAGAACAGCTTGATCGAAAACCGCCGTAAAAAAGAATCATCATCAACAAACTGAGCAAGCGTGGAAGACAGCATCTGATATATCATAATATCCTGTAAATTCAAATCTTTGACCATCGTGTGAATCAGATGCTGAGGTTCGCCGCACCCGGTGCCGATAAACACCCGGCTGCCCCGTCTGATTTTTGAAATGGCTTTTTCCGCATTAACCACTTTCTGAGGACAATATTCAAAAACATCCATCGTGTGTATTTTCCTTATGATACAAAAAGATATGAACATCAGATTTCGGAGTCAGCAATCTGACAATATTTTTATATTAGCACTCAGGACTTTCCATTGCAAGCATAAACAGGTCAGGATTGCTGCAAGAAAAGTTTGAAAAATCAACATTCCGTTGTTGACTATGCCCGAAGATATTGCTATTAAGCTTGAAAAACCATGTAAAGGAGAGCGCAATGAAAACAAACGGCAAACGGATGTTTCACTACGGCATAGTGATTCTGGCTGTGGTGATGGGGACAGTCTTAGCGGCTCAGGCTGCTGAAACGATTAAAATCGGCGTGATTTATCCTCTGACCGGCGGTGCGGCAGCAGAGGGGCGTGAACTCAGAGCAGGCGCGGAGTTGGCTGCGGAAATTGTCAATACCGCCATGCCTGACATCAAAATGACCATGGGACCCAAAGCCGGAATCTCTTCTATCGGCGGCGCGAAAATCGAGCTGATATTCAAAGATCACGAAGGCAATCCGACATTGGGCGCAGACCTTGCCAAAAAACTTATTTTAGATGATAAAGTCGTTGGTATTCTGGGCTGTTATCACAGTGCTGTTACCAAAACCGTAAGTGCGGTTACCGAACAATACGGCATTCCCATGATTAACGAATCTTCGACATCGCCGGCTCTGACCGCACGGGGCTTCAAGTGGTTTTGGAGAACAACGCCGCATGATATTACATTTACCAAAGACCTGTTTGAATTTTTAAAAGGTCTGACCGAAGGTAAGGTAAAAGGCGTACCTGCGGTTCCCAAAGCACAGATTACCGGGCTTGCGGCTGCCTGTGAAAAAACCGAATGGGGTTCCAATGTTGCGGAAACCATTGAAAAATTCGGAAAAGAATACGGATATGATGTAAAAAAGACCCTGCTCTATGCTGCCAAATCTCCGGATTTCTCAGGCGAAGTCAGATCATTGTCTGCGGCAAAGCCTGATATTCTTCTTTTTGCGTCTTATGCCTCAGATGCGATTCTGATGATGAAAACCCTGAAAGCGGAAAAAGTCAGCGGAAAAATTATCTGGGGACAGAATGCGGGCTTTGAGGCTCCGGAATTTCGCAGCACCCTCGGCGATGATGTTGTGGGTGTTCTGACCCGCAGCGTATTTGCGCCGAAAATTGCACAACTCAAACCGGTGGCAGGTCAGATCAATGAGTTATATAAAAAGAAAGTAGGGCATGATCTGAGCGGCGCGTCAGCACGGGCGTTCACGGCAGTTCAGGCATGGGTAGAAGTTTTGGAAAAAGCAGGTTCGGTCAAACCCGACGCGATTCAGAAAGCAGCCAACAGCATCACGATTCCGGGAGAGCAGTTGGTGGTTCCCTGGGGCGGAATCCGATTTGCCGCATCAGGACCCGATCAGGGACAAAATGAGCTTGGCAACGGCATTATCGGACAGTATCAGAAGGATAAAGACGGCAAAATTGTTCTGGAAATCGTGTATCCGTTTGAATTGGCGACCGCGAATATGATTTATCCGTTCAAAGCGTTTTGAGTGTTAGGTGGAAAAGTGTTAGGTGGAAAGTGTTAAGTGGAAAGTGTTAAGTGGAAAGTGTTAAGTG
>DYRC01000074.1:0-6183 GCA_020718925.1 Desulfonema limicola | reverse complement strand
AAAGTGTTAGGTGGAAAGTGTTAAGTGGAAAGTGTTAAGTGGAAAGTGTTAAGTGTTAAGTGGAAAAGTGTTAGGTGGCAGATCATAATGAAAGCTTTTTTTCATAACACTTAACACATAACACATAACACAATCTTTTCAGGGAGGAATCTCATGGAAATCCTTGCCGGATCGATCAGTGCGGGTCTTCTGATCGGAATGGTGTTTGCGCTGGTGGCTCTGGGACTGACGATTGTTTTCGGAGTGATGGATATTGTCAATTTTGCTCACGGGGAATTTCTGATGATCGGCATGTACACTGCCTTGCTGACATCTCAGGCAACCGGCATGGATCCTTTGCTGACGCTTCCCGTTGCCGGGGTGGTGGGCTATCTGCTCGGAATTGTCTGCTACACCGGATTTGTCAAATATCTTCTGCGCGGTCCGATGGTGGCGCAACTGCTCGGCACTTTCGGACTGATGCTGGTATTGCGGAATCTGGCTTTGCTGTTTTTCGGTTCTGAAGATCGGACGATTCATAAAGGGATTCTGGTCAACCGGAGTATTGAATTGTTCATGGGCGTCAGAGTTCCGGTAACCAAGCTGGCGGCAGCGGCTTTGTCCGTGATTGCATTTGTGCTGATCTGGCTGCTCATTAACCGGACACGGATCGGCAAAGCGTTGCTGGCAACGGCTCTGAATGCTCAGGGCGCAAGATACATGGGCATTTCCACAGAACGCATGAATACGTTTGCATGGGGTATCGGCGGCGCAACGGTTACGATTGCCGGTGCATTGCTTGCCAATTTCTGGTCATTCACGCCTTATGTCGGGCTGCTATTTACTATGATTGCTTTCACCATCGTGGCATTGGGCGGTTTCGGAAGCATTCCCGGCGCGTTTGTGGCAGGCATACTTGTGGGATTTATTACGGAAATTCCCGGATTCTGGGATTATCTCACCTATCTTTCAGGTCAGCGCTGGATGGCAAAAGTTCCCATGTCCTCTTTCAAATATACCGGCGTATATCTGGCGTATTTTATGATTATGCTGATTCGTCCCAGGGGGTTGTTCGGATGGAAGACCTGAAAAATGCCTTTGATTTCTCGGATTTCCCGCGTATTGATCTGATTGTCGCCGGAGCAGTGCTGATATTTTTATTCGGATTTCCTCTGTTTCCGCACTCTTCTTTTGCCATGTCCACCATGATTCAGTTTCTCATGTTTTCGCTGTATGCGATGGGATGGAACACCATCGGCGGGTTCGGCGGACAGGTGGATTTGGGGCAGGCACAGTATCTTGGGATCGGCGCATACACCACCGCGATTATGTTGGTGAGATGGGATACGCCGTTTTGGATTTCCATGCCTGTCGGAATCCTGATGTCTGTGATCTGGTCTTTTATTATCGGCTATCCGCTATTTCGCCTGAAAGGACATTATTTTGCTATTGCTTCTATTGCGGCGTCTCTGGTGTTGAAAGATATTTTTGAAGTCTGGGAGTTTGTGGGCGCGGCACGGGGCATAGAAATTCTGAGCATGAAGTATTCTCCGCCTGATTTTATGCGGCTGATTTTCAAAGAAGATATTTATTATTACTTTGTTATTCTGCTTTTTTTCATTATCGGGCTTCTGATTTTAAACGCATTCCGCAAATCGCGGCTGGGCTTTCAACTGCGCTCGATCCGGGATAATGAAGATGTGGCGCGTTCTTTGGGCATCAATGTGCAATGGGCAAAAATGAAAACTTACGCCATTGCAACCGCCATGATCAGCGCAACCGGCGCGTTTCATGCCTGCTATATCAAAAACATTGAACCGGAAGACACCATGAGCCTTGATCTTTCGATTCTGATTGCCTTGATGGCAATGCTCGGAGGCTCCGGCTCTTTGTGGGGACCGATTATCGGTGCTGCGGTGCTGGTGCCGCTCAAAAGCTATCTGAAAGCGCTGCTCGGCGCCGCATCGGGGATGGTCGGCATTGATCTGATTTTCTACGGAGGAATCATCATGCTGATTTCAGCCATTGAGCCAAAGGGAATCTGGGGCATTGTGGAAAAGCGGCGGCGAAGGAGGCGCAACTGATGGTATTGCTCGAAGCAGACAAGATTACCAAGCGTTTTGGCGGACTGGTTGCCAATGACAGTATTTCTTTTGAAGTAAAAAACGGCGAGCTTCTGGGATTGATCGGACCCAATGGCGCAGGCAAAACCACCTTGTTCAACTGCATTTCAGGAGCGCATCAGATTGACTCCGGCAGAATCCTTTTTGATGGCAAAGATATTACAAAACTGAACAGCTACGAAGTGGCGCGGCTGGGCTTGGCAAGAACTTTTCAGATTTATGTGGCATCAGGCGATCTCAATGTGCTTGAAAATATCATGGTCGGATGTTTTATGCGGACGTCTTCAACAGCTAAGGCAAAATCAATGGCAGAAGCCGTGTTGAAAGAACTGGAATTGACCGATATTGCCAAAAGCATGATGAATGAACTGCCGGTTGCGGTTCAGAAACGGGTTACAATGGCAACTGCTCTGGGGACATCTCCGAAACTGCTGCTGTTAGATGAAGTTGCGGCGGGCTTAAATCCGAGCGAAATTGAAAATATTATGACGGTGATCAGATATATCCATGAAAAAATGGGAATTACGGTGGTTCTGATCGAGCATGTGATGGAAATGGTGATGAAACTCAGCCAGCGTGTGATTGTGCTGGATTACGGAAAAAAAATTGCCGAAGGCGATCCGTCTTCGGTTGTCAGACACCCGGATGTGATCCGGGCATATCTGGGAGAACGCTATGCCAGAGAATATGCCGCAACCCGCCCCGATTCTGGAGCTTGAAAATATCCGTGTCCGCTACGGCGGACTGCCGGTGATCAACGGACTCAGCCTGAAAGTCTTAGAGGGAGAACTCGTCTGTGTTGTCGGCACGAACGGATCGGGCAAGTCCACGATTTTGCGGGCGATTATGGGAACTCAGCACGCTTTTGACGGAAAAATTCTGTTCAACGGAAAGCCGATTCATCATCTGAACACCGAAGCTATTGTGGCAATGGGGCTGGTGTATGTCCCTGAAGAAAAAATGCTGTTCAGACCGCTTTCCGTAGAGGAAAACCTTCGGCTGGGCGCGTTTCTTCTGAAAGATGAGAAGCGAATCGCGGAAAATCTTGATTTTGTCTTCGGGCTTTTTCCGCGTTTGAAAGAACGGCGCAAACAGGCGGCGTCCACCTTATCCGGCGGCGAGCAGCAGATGGTGGCAGTAGGGCGCGGACTGATGAGCAATCCCAAAATCCTGATGTTGGACGAGTTGTCTTTGGGGCTTGCGCCGATATTGGTAGATGAACTGCTGGATACGGTTGTCAGGCTTAAACATGAAGGGCTTACCATTTTGCTGGTGGAGCAGAATGTGCGGGAGGCTTTGGCAATCTGTGATCGGGGCTATGTGCTGCAAACCGGAAAAGTTGTTCAGGAAGGAAGCGGCAAAGAACTGATTGGCAGTGAGAGTGTCAGAAAAGCGTTTTTAGGGTTATAATAACAAGTTTTCCGCTCAGGAAATTCTCAAAGGGCTTTCCACAGAGGATTTCACAGGTTTATTAAAGAAAAAAAAGCATAGTGCTGGAATAATGGACATGAGGGATTGGCTTGACAAAATATTCAACATGGATGCTCTTGAAGGAATCAAAATGATTCCTGATAACTGTATTGATTTGGTAATTGCGGATCAGCCTTATGGTTTGGGGAAAGATTACGGCAATGATTCTGATAAAAAAGAGTATGCTGAATTTTTACGATGGACAGAACAATGGCTCTCTCTTGTCATACCGAAGATAAAACAAATTGAAATTATTGAGCGAATGATAAAAGCAAGTTGTCCTGAAAACGGCGTTGTGTTTGACCCGTTTGCAGGTTCTGGGACAACCATTGCAGCCTGTCTGCTGAATCATCGGCAATATCTTGCATTTGAAATCAACCCGGACTATTATCAGATTATTATGAACAGGATTGAGCGTGTAAAAATATGAATCTCCTTTCGTATCAGGATTATCCGAAAGAGCCGGTAATGCTGGACAATCTTTCGGTAAAATTTATGAAGCAGGCAAAGTTTGTGCCGTTGTCGCTGCATGACAACACGCTTGCGATTGCTATGGCGCAGCCTGATGATCCGTATACGGTCGAATCGCTGAAGTTTGCTTATAATTTCACGGTGAATGTCTTTGAGGGAAAATCCGAAGACATCTTTGAAACCATTGAGCGGCTTTACGGGGCAGGCAGCCAATCCATAGAAACGATTATCGAGGAAGCCAGAAAAGGGATTTATGAAATCTCAGCCGAAGGCGAGGCGGATGTTGATCATCTGCGCGATATGGCTTCCGAAGCCCCGATTATCCGGCTGGTCAACCGGCTGATTTTAAATGCCGTAGAGATTAAAGCCAGCGATATTCACTTTGAGCCGTTTGAGACGGAATTTAAGGTCAGATACCGGGTTGACGGGGTGCTGCATGATGTGGAATCTCCGCCCAAGCGGCTTCAGGCAGCAATTATTTCCCGCGTCAAAATTATGTCCAAGTTGGATATTGCAGAGCGCCGCCTGCCTCAGGATGGGCGAATCAAGCTTAAAATTTCGGATCGGGAAATTGATTTCCGGGTGTCCACCGTCCCGACGCTGTTCGGAGAAAGCTTGGTCATGCGAATTTTAGATCGGGAGACCCTGATTTCGGATCTGACGCAAATCGGCTTTCCATCTGATATTCTTGCCGAATATCTTGAACTGATTTCACAGCCTTATGGTATGATTCTGGTTACGGGACCTACCGGGAGCGGCAAAACCTCAACGCTTTACACCACCTTGGCAAAAATCAATTCGCCGGAAAGCAAGATTATCACGCTTGAAGACCCGGTAGAATACCAACTGCACGGCGTGAATCAGATTCAGGTCAGCCCCAAAATCGGCTTGAGCTTTGCCAACGGGCTTCGTTCCATTGTGCGCCAAGACCCGGATATTATTCTGGTCGGTGAAATCCGGGATAAAGAAACGGCTGAAATTGCCATTCAATCTGCCCTGACCGGACATCTGCTGTTCAGCACCCTTCACACCAACGATGCCGCAGGCGCGGTTACCCGGCTTTTGGACATGGGCGTTGAAAATTTTCTGCTCAGTTCAACACTCTTGGGTGTTCTGGCGCAGCGTCTTGTCCGGGTGATCTGCCCGCATTGTAAAAAAGAAGTCAGACCTGACCCGAAACTGCTGCGGGCGATGAATCTGAAACCCGATGAAGCTGCAAAAATCCGCTTTTATGCCGGAGAAGGATGCGAGCAGTGCCGGGGAACGGGCTTCAAAGGCAGAACCGCCATTTTTGAGTATCTGCCCACAGATGATGATATTCGCAGAGAAATTATCGCCAGTTCCGGCGCGGATAAAATCAAAAAAGTCGCTATGAAAAAAGGACACCGGACATTGCGCGAAGACGGATGGCGCAAGGTAAAAGACGGAATAACGACCATATCGGAAGTGCTGCGGGTAACGCTTGAAATATGATCGATTTAAAACACATAATATCTGAGCCAGATATAAATTGTGCTGACAATCACCGATTCAATCATCAGCGGCATTCCATACATCATGTATTGTTTGTATGAAATAGGTCTGCCGATTTTTTCAGCCAGACTGCACGCGACAAAATTGGCAGTCGCGCCGATCATGGTTCCGTTGCCGCCCAGACATGCCCCGAATATCAGAGACAGCCACACCGGAATCAGTTCGGGATGATGCAGCAATTGCGTCCCGGAAAGATGGGGCCAAAGCTCTTTTGCCATGTCCGCAATCAGCGGCGTCATGGTGGCAATATAGGGAAGATTATCCAAAAAGGCTGAACCGAATGCGGAAAACCATAACACCAGCATGCTGGTAACAAACATATTGCCGTTTGTAATGGCTAAAACCTTTATTGCCACCCATTTGATCAGCCCCACTTTGACCGCCGCGCCGTTGATAATGAACAATCCGATAAAAAAGAAAATCATTCCCCAGTCAATTTCGGCAAATATCTGATTCGGGTCTTTGATGCCTGACACCATCAGCAGAACTCCCGCGCCTAAAAGTCCGATAGTCGCGCTTTTGATATTGAAAAATCCGCCCACCAGAAATCCGATCAGCGTCAGCACAAATATTGTCAGGCATTTCTTCAATAAAGCCGGATTTTTTA
>DYRC01000073.1 GCA_020718925.1 Desulfonema limicola | reverse complement strand
TAATATCGGAAACTTTTGCCTCATAATATGTGTTGAATTGATGAATCAGCATGATATTCAGAACTCCTGTTTCTGATTGTGTTTTCCGTAAAGAATGCGGATGAGTCCGTCAGAAAGCCCGAACTGAGGCACATGAATCTTTTTAATTTTTGCCCATTTCATGACGTTTAAAAAAATATTGGTGGCAGGAATGATAACATCCGCCCTGTCCGTGTGAATATTAAGGATTCTGACACGCTCATCAAAAGAGAAAGAACTCAGATATTTATGAATTTTTTCCACTTTTTTATACGAAAGAAAAGTCTGTTCTTTTTTGCCCGCAAATTTATAAAGCTTGTTGATATTTCCGCCGCTCCCGATAGCTTCTGCTTTCCCGTATTTTCGGGTATTGTCTTTTATCCACCGCTTCATCGAATCCCACTGCTCGGAACTTACCCGGTCGTTGATGATTCTTACCGCGCCGATATTGAAAGACTCTGAAATAACTGCCTGATGATTTGAAAACAGCGTCATTTCGGTGCTTCCGCCGCCCACATCTATATAAAGATACGCAGAATCCGAAGTCAGATATTTCTCAATATGATTTGTGCAGATGGTTTCAGCTTCTTTCTGTCCGTTGATGACTTCAATCTCAATGCCTGATTTTTCTCTGATTTCCTGTATGATTTCCTGAGAATTGCGGGCTTCGCGCATGGCAGCCGTTGCACACGCTGCAAAATCAACGGGTTTATAGGCATCTATCAGATATTTGAATCCGATCATCGCAGAGACCAGCTTTTCTCTTTTTTCATCTGAAATAAACTGATTTGTAAAAGAATCTTCTCCGAGCCGGATCGGGATTCTGATCAAAGAATCTTTTGAAATAAAAGGCTTGCCATTGTTCAAGACCTGAGCCAGCAGCAGTCTTACCGCATTTGAACCGATGTCAATTGATGCAAATTTCAATTTCAAAACTCCTTTTCACTTAATTTTTTTATGACACTCGGATTTGATCTTTTTAATCTTTTCACAGCCTGCTGTTGCAGCAGTTATATCCCCTGCGTTGACAGCCGTACGGAATTCTTCGACAGCAACGATATATTCTTTATAATACTCTTGTCCGTGAAAAGAAATCATCTGATCGGAATCTCTGAAAAAACTTTTAAGCAGATCGGCGGAAGGTAAATCTCCGCGCGATACGGAGCGGCATATATCTTTGAAAAGCGGTTTTAAGCGTTTCTTTCCTGCCCTGTATTTTTTCAAACGCCCATGTCCCGATTCTTTATGCTTATCGCCTTTATCATCTGGTTTGTGAGACGCTTTACCGTCATATTTTACCGTGAGAGCCAAAGAAAATCTCCCAACTTCCCGTTTCAGCTTAATCCCCAGTTTTTTAAAATTTTTAAATTCTTTTACGCCCAGAGGCGGCAGTTCAACAGGTTTTCCTTCGATTTCATCAGCAATATTTCTGAGAAAATAAGCTATTTCTTCAGAACTCATACCGACAGAATACGCGCTTCTTTCGGTTAAATCTCCCATAATTTTCCTCTCTTTCAAAGCAATTTGTGTCTTGATTTCAGAAACTCGTAAAATTCATCCTGCGCTCTGATTTTTTTATCCGAGCCGGTTTTCCGTATCTGATTATCCTGAGATACGTTTAAAATTCTTGCTTTCACATTGTCAGCGCATTGAATTTCCAGAAATCTGCTCAGTTCATATTGAATTTCTTTGCTGTAAACAGGACACGCAACTTCCACTCTTGAGTCAAGATTTCTGGTCATCAGATCGGCAGATGAAATGAAATATTTCGGGTCCCCGCTGTTCGCAAACACAAAAATCCTGATATGCTCCAGATATTTATCAACAATTCTGAAGGCTTCTATGTTTTCGCTGACGTTATCTATCTCTGTCATCAGAGAAAACATACTTCTGACGATCAGGGTGATTTTAACGCCGGTACTGCCTGCCTGATAGAGATATCTGATAATATCCGGATCCACAAGGTTATTGACTTTAAAAATAATGTATGCGGGTCTGCCTTCCTGAGCATTTCTGATTTCATTTTTTATCAGCCTGACAATTTTTTTTCTGGTTTGAAACGGAGAAACAATAAGGTGCCTGAAAACAGGCGTTTTATAATTTTTTCTGAAAAAATCGAATATGCTGCCGACTTCTGCTGTCAGCCGCTTGTCTGATGTGAATAAAAACGCGTCGCTGTAAATTTTTGCCGTATCTTCGTTGAAATTTCCGGTTCCGATAACCGCATAGCTCATCTCTTTTTTACAGGTAATCAGACACAGTTTTGAATGAATTTTCAAGCCCGGCACCCCGAAGATAACCTTGACGCCTTCTTCCTGAAGCCTGCCAGCCCAGTTGATATTGGCTTCTTCATCAAAGCGGGCTTGGAGTTCCAGCACCACCGTAACTTTTTTCCCGTTTTTTGCCGCATTGATCAGCGCGTTCATCACGCTTGAATATTTGGCAGCCCGGTAAATGGTCATTTCAATAGAAATTACCTGCTTGTCAATGGCTGCTTCTCTCAGCAAATCAATCAGATAATCAAATGACTGATAACAGGTATAAATCATTATATCTTTTTTTTGGATAGAACTGAAAATACTTTTATGGGTATCAATATCTTTGTGCGGAAGCTTGGGGGGATTTTCATATTTCAGCCGTTTGATGCCGAAATCGGGAAAATTCATAAAATCTCTGAAGTTATGATACCGTCCGCCCGGAATCAGACTTTCTTCGCCTTCCAATTCAAGATCGGTTGCGAATATGTTGAGAAACTTTTTAGGCAGGTCAGCGTCATAAACAAATCGTACCGGACTTCCTTCTTTCCGCTGCTTTACGCTTTTTAAAACTTTTCTGATATAGCTTTCGGAAATATCGCTTTCGATTTCAAGTTCGGCATCGCGGGTTACTTTTACGGTATAAGCTTCGGATTCTTTGAAATTGAACGCGCCGAAGATGTCGTTCAGCAGACCGAATCGTATGACGTCATCTAACAGCATGATATATTTTTTATCTCCGATCTGAGGCAGAATCAGAAAGCGCGATAAAAGATTTGTCGGAACTTCGATAAGTGCAAATGATAATTTGGATTTTTTTTTCAAAACCGCCGCAAGATAAATGGAATGATCTTTCAAATCCGGAAATTTTTCAATCTGCTCAATGATAATCGGAAACAATTTGGAACGCACATCAGAGTGAAAATAATTTCGCACAAACACCGCCTGATCATCATTGAGTTGTGTTTCATTGATGATATGGATATTTTCTTCGGCAAGTTCGAGTAAAATTTCCTGATAAATATCTTCAAACCGTTTCTGAAGCGTTAAAACCGTATCCTGTATCTGCTTTAAAACATCTTTGGGATCATGGAAAATAATTTTTTTTGCCAGTTCGCCGAGTTTGAGAAGTCTTTTCAATACAGCAACCCTGACCCTGAAAAATTCGTCCAGATTGGAAGAAAAAATTCCCAGAAACCTTATCCTTTCAACCAAAGGCACGGTTTTATCCTCAGCTTCCTGCAAGACCCTTGCATTGAACGAAAGCCAACTGATTTCTTTATTGATCAGCAGATTTTTCATGCGTTTTCCGGCGTAAATCCTTTGTGAATTTTTTGGCTATTTTTGCTGCGTGTTTTTCTACGGATTGCTGAATATTTTTTGAAGCGTCTGTATTGATACGGCTCAAAAGTTCGGAGAATGCCTGAGAAATTCTGACGTTCAAGGATTCTTTAAACCGATTCCTGTATTTTTTCGGATAGTCAACACGCCTCAATAATCCGGTATGCTTTTCAATTTCTTTCCACAAATTCTGTGAAAAATCAAATTCAAGAACACCTGCCTTGGGAATATCAAACTGAAAGTCTTTTATCAGCAAAGATGCAAATTCACTGATTGACGGATTGTGTCCGAATAAAACGACCGTATCATAAGTATCTTCGGTTTCTTTTAAAAGCGTCAGAAACTGCTCTGATAGTCCGTCAAACACGGATTCTTTCAAAAGAATCTTTGCAGCCGGATAATTGAGTCTTTCAGCAAAAATATGGGCAGTTTCCAATGCCCTGTTTGCAGGACTTGAGATAAAAAGCATATTACCTGAAATTTTACCGCTTATCTTTTTTGCCATATTTTTGGCGTCGTTCATCCCTTCTTCCACCAAAGAACGGGAAAAATCGGAAAGCCCTTCCTTCGGTTCTTCTGCCTTTGCATGTCTGACCAGAAATACATTCTTCATCTGAGCCACTCCTTTGATTTAATGTTTATAGTATTATACATGCCGATTGTTAGAATATTGTTAGAAACACATTAAAAGTTTGTTAAAAGTTTGTCAAAGACTAAGAATATGTTGACATGACTCAGCAAATAATATTAGTTCTGAAATAAAAAAACCATATAAGGGAATCATGATGTTTGACATTGTTGCATTTCAGATAGCTGAAAACATTGATATAAAGCGATTCAGAGCCGCTTATACGGGAAAAGAATACCATCAGGATTCATCGGAGGTCTATTATGTCGGCGAATCATCAAAATACCTGTATGTCCTTGCTTACGGCGTGGTTGTATTTGAAGGATATGATGAAGTTCAGATGAGTGAGACGATTGAATTTCTGAAACCTTTCTGTAAAAATTTTCTGGATTCAAGACTGCGTGAAGGGTTCAAAATCCATGAAAACACGGATACAGACAGATTTGAATATAACGAGATATTTCTGACCAGAGTTGATCCTGATGTCTTGCGGATAGTGATGCTCAATGTCGCGCAGTCGGTGGCTATTGATTATTTTACGCAGCAGGCAGATTCTTTGCTGGAAGAAACAAACAAGCATACGCTGCGGCTTGAGCGTGACGGAAAAATAGACATATCCGGCAGACGGCTGATACGGTTTATCGGCAAGACGCTGAACGTCAAAAATCGGATAACGGAAAACCTTTATATCCTTGATTCGCCCGAAGAAACATGGGAAGATGAGTATCTGAGCAGGATTGACGCGGGGCTGAAAAGAATCTTTGAGGTAAGAACCCGTTACAAAAATCTTGACTTGGAACTGCAGCTTGTCAAAGATAATCTGGCGGTAGTCAAAGAACTTTTATATCACCGCGAAAGCAAGATACTGGAATGGATTATCATCGCGCTGATACTCGTTGAGGTGTTGAACCTTGTTTTTGAAAAGATTCTGAAGTTTTGGTAAAATTTACGGACATCAAGGATATATAGCTTTCCTCTTTGATTTGTGGAAATATTTTTTTGCCATCACCGTCAGCAAGTGCAAATCGTAATTTGTTTTCTACAAATGATTAAGGAAAGCTATCGTGCAGATATTCATCTGCAACCGTGTCATGCAGAATCCCGATTTCTATTGTTACACCATTTGTTTAGTAGCACCATTGCGGAACTGCCGTTCAGGCAATCCCGCAATGAGTGAGAGGTTGAAGATTATTGCAGTCTGTCGCAAAAATCGTTATCGGTTGAGCTTATTTTTCAGTTTCACCTGCCAAACCCTGGTCTGCAAAGAAGCATCGGCAATTCCGAAGTCATTGTCATTGACAAGAAGAACCGTTTGAGAATCAATGATAGCCATGCCTTCGAGTTTCACTTCATAAGTCGGCGCAGTTCCGCTCTTGTCGGCAGTCTGTTCGACCAAACTTTTGAGTTCATCAGTGGAAAATACTTCGGAAACCGCAGCCGGAACAATGCCTAATCCTGCCAAGCCCTGTCCTGTAGTTGTCATGTCTTCGGGTCCGAGCGTATTTTCATAAGATTTGCCGATCAGATTGGTGGCAACGCTCATATCTGTTTCCATGAGTTTGGCTTTGCCGTTTGCACGCTCCAGAAGAAGAATTCTGTCCGTAGCCAGCCATGATGCAGCCGAGTATTTCATGTCGGTCTGTTTGTTGGTAACAGTATAACCGGCTATATTTTTTGCATAATCGGCAACCGCGCTCTGAAGCGCGACAAAATGTCCGGTAACTGCGGCATTGATGGGATCAGATACATCCAGTCTGACGATACGGACGACTCTGGTATTTTTGTAGCGGTCGTCTTTATTGCTGCCCAGGGGACTCTGCATCACCGCATACGCTGTCTTTCCGTCTCCTGAAAGCGCAAGATTCTCAAAGCCTCTGTTCGATCTCCGGTCTTCCAGTACCGCAGGAAGAATCGCTTTTACAGGATAACCGGCGCCGGTATATAAATCGGCTTTGGAAGACGGGATGTAGCGCATTTTCACGATGCCGGTCGAACCGTCAACAACAACAACGCTGGGACCATATTCTTCGACAAGGAGAAAATCGCCGTTCGGCAACACAGAAATATCTTCCGTATCCAGACCGTTAGGATTGTAAGGAAGGGCTGTTACAGACGTTTGGCTGATATATGCCGTATCATCCTCTATCGTGTTCGATAAGCCGGTTACATAATTTCTGTTGCTGTCGAGAATCGGTAAAACCTTATCAATAACAATGCTGCCTGCATTGTTGAACTGAACCCGCGTGATGGTCGGCGTGAACTCGGGGAGCGGGAAAGTTTTTCCGCCGGATGGACGTGTCGGATCTCCGGTACCGCTATAATCCTGATTGATCCCGCGATCCGTAACCATATAGTAGAAACCGGAAGTTTTCGGATCAGGCGTAAGCCCGGAACCCAAGCCCGGTTTCATAACAGTCGCCGCGCCGTTGGCAATCGCGTTGGCAAGCTGCTCTTCTGTAAGGGCAGGGTTCAGAATTTTCATGGATGTGTCTGCCAGTGTGTATACCATCAAACCAAGGCTGGCGGCAGAAGTCCTGTTTTCATCACTCAGTCCGAGGCTGTCGAACATGACTTTGAAAATATGCGTGTTATCCAGCAGCTTGGTTCCCGGATACCACTTACCCTCCATATCGCCGAATCTCTTATAAGCGCCTCTGGCATAAACCGTTACCGGCTCATTGATATGGGAATTCAAGCCTTTGCCGTCAAAACCGTAAGTGATTTCCGCGCCCGGATAATAAAAAGAAACATTGGACGCATATCCGCCGGAAGATGTGCTGTCACTCACTTTGCTTTGCTGGGGCAGCTTGCCTTTAGCCATTTTTTTGGAAGTATCAATCCGCATGAAGCTGTTGGCGTGGTCGGATGTAACAATGACCAGAGTATTGTTCCAATCAATGCCGTCATCCGGTTTATCAATAAATGCCTCCACCGCCCTGACTGCTTTGTCGAGGTCCCACATTCCTCCGATCAGAGCTTTATAGTCATTGCCATGATTTGACCAGTCAATATCTCCCTGTTCGATCATAAGGAAAAAGCCGTTTTTATTGCGGCTGAGTACATTCAATGCGGCTGTCGAAACCTGATCGAGCGTCGGGTTTTCCGCCGTTCCTTTGGCAATAGCCGATGTGCCGTCATCAGATACCGCGTGATATTCAAAGCTGCCGCCGATGCCTCCGAACAGTCCGAAGAGTTTCTTTCCGCTTTTCACCGCTTCATCGGCTTTTGCCAGCAGAGTCGTGCCGCCGTCAACGCCTGACATTCTTTCGGCAAAAACGTATTCGGAAGAATTTTTCAGATTCGCATACTCGGGAGCGTCAATGTACTGATACGCATTTTTACCGCTCAGCCCTTCCGCATCGTTGAATGCCGGATGTCCTCCGCCGATGACGACTTCGGGTCTGACGGAATTGACGATTTCCTGAGCAATCGCTTTATAATTATTGCGGCTTTTATTGTGGCTTACAAAAGCTGCCGGTGTGGCATGGCTGAAAGGCACTGTGGAAACCACTCCGATGGCGGCGTTTTTCTGGGTGCGATACATTTCGGCAATGGTCTTCAATCTGCCGTTTTCAGGATCACCCGTTCTCCATGCAATATTGCCGTCATCTGTCTTTAATCCGGCAGCCAGAGCGGTTGCCGCCGATGCAGAGTCGGTTGCCGGAATAGCCCCTCCGTCTGATGCACTCAACTTCAGCTTTGTCCCGTAATAGTTCAAAGCAGCTTTCGAATTGACAGCAGCCGTCATATCCTGCGGAAAGGGAAGTTTGCCTCCCTGTGCCGGATCATAGCCCAACACAGCGTTAAAACTTGTCATGTCCTGAGGATCGAAGCCGGAATTTGCAATTGTTGCTGCACCGGCTGTGAACGCGTAGCGGTTATAAGTGGTTACGTCCCATGTACTACATGACCCCTTGTAAGGAAAGTTCCAATGTGCAAGTCCGCTGTCATAGGAACCGGTCGCATATTGATTATAAGCCCGTTCATGTTCAAGCTGCATCCCGTCCCCGACAATCAATATCACATGCTTTGCATTTTCAGGAACCACTGCCACCACTGCTGCTTCATCATCATCATCATCGCTGCATCCGAGAAGCCCGCCTGTCATTATGATAAGCATCAATGACAACAGTATCCCCATTCTGAACCCGTACAACCGATCTCTTCTTTTTTTCATACATTCACCCCTTGATTTTCTATCATATCCGGCGGTTTCCGCCGCAATTCCGAATTTGTTTTGAAGGAATATCTTATGTCTGCTGTGTTAGAATAGTATTAGAGGACTGTTAAAATTTGATTAAATATTGCCTGAAGAGATTTATGGGAATTCAATACCATATTTCCGTCATTCCGAATCCGGCGGAATTTTGCCGAATTCGTATGTTGACAAAGTCTGATTAATAAATTAATAGTCAACAGTATGCCCTACATAAAAAACATAATTTTATAAGTTGGTAATCATGAATTTTGATTTTACTTGGCAGGCATTGACTAAGCCCGGTCTGTCCGTACAGTATTTTGATCTGACTGATATTAAAGAATTTGATGTAAATGCAACAGGATATAATCTTATCAATGCGTGGTGGCTCTCTGAATTTTCCAGACTGATTTATCGTCATGGAAAAGATGAAAACAGCGATTATCCGACCCGCGAAGATATTCTGAACAATATGGGTTTCTCAGAAGTCAGAACTTTTCTCAAGGGGAACAATTGCTGTTCTCTGATTATTTCCGAGCGGGATAAGAGTGCGCCTTTTGCTGTCCTGGTCTTTCGGGGAACAACAGGCGTTGAATCATGGTTTTCCAACTTCAATATGGTCCAGACCCAATGGACCGGAGGCGGTCTGGTTCATGCTGGATTCAGATACGATTTTCTTAAATTGTGGGATGAAGTTGCTGCGGAGCTTGCATTGCTTGATATGCCTGTTTTCTATACGGGACACAGCCTCGGAGGCGCATTGGCAACGCTTGCCGCATCTGAAAGACCGCCGAAAGCGTTGTACAGTTTCGGTTCTCCCAAAGTAGGCGATGCGGTGTTTGCCGATTCTCTGCGCCGGATTGAGCTTCACAGGGTGGTGAATAATCAGGATATTATCCCTACAGTTCCTCCTTCTATGATTCCTTTTGATTATTGCCATGCAGGAGAAGCGCATATTTTATGCAGCAGCATCGGATACTTATCAGCAAACAGCGTTCCGCAGTTTTTAGCAGATCATGCGCCGGTGAATTATACTGCCGGTCTGGAACGGCTGCTTTAAATCCTTTCCTGAATAACGTGAAACGTCATACACGATCCGGTAACTCTGCTTCTTCCGGTATGAAGAAATAAAGCCAGCCACAATCCTTCAAGCAGAAAAATCATCAGCGGATTCCATAAATAGCCGAGACCGTTCATAATATCTGTCTGATATGTCAAAGTGTTCGGAAATGCAGATACCACGCCGATTCCGTAAAACACGGCAAGAATGCTCATCATCTGATAGGCGGATATTTTACCCTGACCACGATAATCTGCCCGCAGAAATTCGGAAATCAGCCGCCAAAGCTGAGTGATTGCAAGTGTTTCGACATAAGCGGCTTTGTAAAATCCTCTGAGAAAAAAATAAACTCCCAAAAGCCCGGATATGCTGTAAAGAATGATTGTTATTGCCTGAACCGGAATAATTTTCTGTCCGTCAAGTCCGTGAGAGTATGCAATCTTTTTTGTTTTTCCCCGAAATACGAAATGCCTGTTTTCAAACAGCTTTTGCACAAAAACAGGACAATCGGACAAGGGTTTTCCATAGCAGCATCCGAAACTGATGCAGGCAAGTCTTCCGAAACCTTCTCCGAAAGCATATCCGATTGAGATTGCGGCAAGAACCGGCATGACCGGAATGTTCATCGCAAAATCAGCCGCCGCCGCTATCCACGGAGCAATCACGATTCCTGCAAATGACGCCCCGCCCACCGTGAATGTATAAGCTTTTTTCTCGACCACTTTGGCAATCGTCGTTGAAGCGGGAATACAGATGAGCAGCACAAGGCTGACAATTGCGACAATAGCCGTGATAGGAACTGAAATCGCGCCCAAAAGAACAAAAATCATCGCAACCGCGAATATGTACGCGCTGGCAGTGAACGCGCCGTAAAATGTCAGATTTTCACCCATCCATCCGCCGGTTTCAAGTTTCTGCTTAGGCATGGCGGCAATGATCTGCCAAGTTTCACGCGGCAGAGCTTTGAACGCCCATCGGAACACCGCTGTCAATATCATCGCAAGACACAGGACAAACACTACGTCATTCATAAAATACTCCTTTTATTTACAGTTGCAATCTGAGACCTTACAGCAACTTCGGTTTCTGCCAAAGGTCTTCCTAGTCCGTCCGCAAAGCGGGTCTGTAGATCCTGACGATACATATTCATCACAATATCGGAAGAAAATCTTACTTTTCCTTTCTGAAATAAGAGAAGATCAGTGCTGCTTCCGGGGCGATACAGACTTTTGGGCTGTCCTTTGTTAAGAAACATGCCGGGCGTTACATTTTTTGGCAGATCATAAAAAGATTCACTGTAACACTGAACAATATCGCCGATCATCAGCGCAACAATTTCGATCATGGCAACCAAGCCCGCGCCTGTGCCGCCTTTCACATCCGTATCAATGATTGTAACCACACGCCTGTTTTTGGAAAAAGGCGATGCCAAAGCCATGACCGCACCGGGGTTACACGGAAGATAAGTACCGTCAATTTCATAAATATCAACGACTTCACCTGATACGGGGCTGTGATTGTAATGATATTTTTCAGGCGTGAGCCGAAACAGCGCAAAATTCCCGCCTTCAAAGGCTGTCAGCCAATGAGATTTGTTTTCTCCGAGCAGTTCTTCATAACGGAAGAATTTTTCTTTGATAAAAAAAGCTGAAGTTTCGCAAAACGTACCTGCCAGAATTTTCGCATCTGCCGGCGATACGATGACTGCGGGATCAGCAGGCATGGGGCGGGTCTGCCAATATCTGATTTTGCGCTCGAACATTTTGCGTGCCGTGTTCAAAGACTCCGGCGGATCAAGGCATTCCGAAATATCAATTCCGAGATTATCCGCAAATTTTTTAATACCGAAAAGAGCCGCGCCTAACGGCATGTCATAATTCAGAAATCCCAAAAGCTTTGAAAACCTTGCACAACTGAGTGCCTTGAACAAGATCGGGCTGTTTTCCAGCGATGTTGAATACACGGTATTGACAATCCGATCATGACAGAGCCTTTCTGTTTTTACTTGGGAAGTCGCGCGTTCAATGTACTGATGTTTCATGATTTCTGCTCCTTCCGAGCCTCAGAAAGTGTCATGTCTTTATGAACCGTAAGCAGAATCAGCCAAATCAGCGTTTTTGCGACTTCAGGCGAGATAGTTTCTTCCATCAGATCATTTCTGACAGAGTCCGAAAATTCCGAAACGCTTTTGTCTTTCAGAATCGAACTCAGAGCTGCTTTGAAATCATACCGATCCAATATGGCAAACGATTCAAGGTCTTTCGCATCCCGTTCAAATTCTGTGAAAGCTTCCCGGATATGGCGTTGACGCAGGGTATCCCGATAGTATTGCTCTGCTGCCAGATTGAACTCATCACCGGAAAGCTTCATCGGGGAAGAAACACCGGTCTGATTCAGAATCCCCTGAGTCAGTTTTCCGGCTGCCGAAACCGCAGGGTTATTTATTCTTTCGCTCAGGTCTTTCATGGTTTCGCCAAGTCGCATCATCTCAATCAAGTCTGCCGCGTCTTCTTTCAGAATTTCGATAAGTGCGCGGCGATATTCAAGATTATACACCCGGACATAGCCTTTATATCGCTTGCTGAGGCGTATTTTTTCAGCTTTGCTGAGAATCTTTGCCATCAGAAGATTTTTGGTATCTTTGCGGATAAAAAAAGTCGGAATGCCGATAGCGGTTCCGAAGAATATCTGCCGCCGCTCGCTTTCCATAAACGGCTCATCCGGGATATGAAAATGTGTGATTTCGCCTTTGAGTATATATTTGAATGCCAATGCCGTGAGCAACGCCTGCAAAGATGCGGCATGCCCCATGTCTTCCATGAGATTTTCAAACAGGCTGTAATATCGCCCTTCAAAACCTGAAAACCCTTTTGACGCATGTTCCCTGAGCCGATACAGAAGATACAGCGGCATCGCCGTATCAAATATGCCCATGTCCGAAAGGTCTTTTTTCAGGCGTTTGTCGCTGCCGCAGGCGCCGTCCAGAGCAGGGCTTTCATCGGTGCTTAATAATGAGACCGGATAATCAATAAGTCTGAAATCATTCACAAAATCTCCGTCAAGCCCGAACACTCTGCTGATGCCGCGATCCAGCCATTCAGGACCGAACGGCGTGATCGGAAGTCCGAAAAATTTCAGATTTGCTTTCTTTTTCCATCTGCGCCACATCATGCGGAGATGTGTGAAATCAAGCTCGTGCGGCAAAAATCCCAACGCTTTTTCAGGGTGAAAATACCGGTAATCCAGACGATAAGGTGCCGCGCTGTAAGTGCCTACGAAAAGAGGCAGAAAATGCTCGACAATTTTGATTGCCAGATCACCGAGATATTTTTCATGGTGAACTCCGAAGCCGGATTTCGGATCACTCAGCAATTCCGTCAGTTTCAGGCTTCCGAGGCTGATATGTGTGCCGTTATTGGCAAGGCTGATATTGGAAAGATTGGGAAGAACGATCAGATTGCGGGAGATGATGCCCGCTTCTCTGAGCTTGGCAGCCGCATTCAACTGGCTGCGAGACAATACCAGATGACACAGATTCATGTACTGATGTTTTGCCTCGCCCTTATCCCATCCTGAAAGACACGGACTCATAAAAAGTTCCCGATAAAAAGAATCGGAGATCAGATCATTAAGTTGTTTCTGCCGGGTATGAGGATGAGGCGCGAAATAAACCAGAGCCTTCTGCCCGTGATCCGAAATCTGAAATTTCTGATTGGCATACAGGATAAGAAGCTGGGTCAGCAAAAACCGTTTCAACGTCTCTTTGGCAACACCTCTGCCCATTCCGAATTTCAGGTGAACAGGACAAAACGAAAATGTCTCCGGCGAAGTATTATCGTTTAAAAAATGCGCCATGATCCGTTCTCCGACACGCCTGATTGCCGGATGAATATCGGAATCTGTGCCTATGGCGTCCGCTAAAGCCAGTTTCAATAAATAACTGACCGGGATTTTGATAAATTTTTCTTTATTCTCTGAAAATACGAATTTATCCGCATCGCTTCGTCTGGAGCTTCGGGGATTTCTTTTATCTGCCGAAAGGTCTGTATCAAACACCGAAGCGGTATATTTTCCGATAGCAGAAGCCGGAAATCTTACCCAACTGTTTTCCCATATATCGCCCGGGTTTTCATTGAGAAATCTTTCCAATTCCGAGACAATTCTGCGGGGCATTTCGCCGGCATCCGCACGTCTGAGAAGATTTCGGAAATAGCGGGATTTTTCAATGGTCATGGGAAGATCAACATTTTCTTTTTTTCCGACTACCACAGTTTGCAGTTCGTTTTCAACACCTGCGGTAACATCGTTAAGGGAAAAAGGAAGCGATTGAGTAAAATTGTCTTCGGATCTCGAATTAATACCTAAAAGATCAAGAACTTCATATACATATTTCGGAAGTCCGTCTGCGTATCGCTCATCAAAGGAAGGAACGGAAGCGTCATAAACGAGTTTCAGTGCCATTGCCATTTGTTCAACTCCTTTCATCATCATCAGTCTTTGAACAAAATAAACGATAAGTGTTAGGATTGTATTAAAAAGCTGTTAGGATTATATTAAATATTTTT
>DYRC01000421.1 GCA_020718925.1 Desulfonema limicola | reverse complement strand
GCTCTGCGGTGTTTTTTTGTTTACGATCAAAGCCGAGCTATCTATCGCTTGGCTCAACACCATAAAACTATTTTAAACATGGAGGATTTATGAAAAGGAATTTGAGTTTGTTGTTTATGGCAATGTTTATGGCAAGCTTGCTTTTTGCGAGTAGTGCCGATGCGGGCGGTCTATTGGAGATACTTAAACAGTTTATCAGTGCTGATAAGTCTGACCCTAAAAACGGTATTCCTTTGAACGGGGAGTACGCCGTTAATGTTACCACACAACAGGTTGGTGAAAATTCATGGGTTTTCACCTATGAAATTACCAACAACAATCCGTATAATGAGACTACTTCAAATTTTTGCTGGTTTGGTGGATGTATTCCGACAACAATTATTCAGACAGGTCTTTTTGTCGGTTTTTTCATTGATATACTGCCCGGCGTTAAGATTTCAAACGTAACAGTTCCTCCGCCCTATACAGGAACAGGAAACTGGAGATGTGATTCACTTTTTTCCTGTCTTTCACTGGACTGCCCACCTCCTGTAAACTGTCTCGGAACATGGCGGGGATACGGAACAGATTCATTTTATCCGGTCGGATCAAAAGCCATAATCAGCTTTCAGGCAGACGACGTAGAAGTAGGCACTCTTCCGGCAAAACTGACAACCGCATGGAAAAACAACAGCGTACCTACAAAATATCCTTCTTTCAAGGATCAGTCCGGTAATTCCTGTACCAATTTTTCAACATCCCTGACCGGTCCCGTGCCTTTGAAAGTCAAAGCTGACGATGCCTGTCAGGTAACGCCGACTATAAGCTCTGTTGCCAGCGGCAATTGGGATGATCCCAAAACTTGGAATACCGGCAAAGTGCCGCGTGAATGGGATTGGGTATCTGTCCAAGCTGGTCATACGATAACCATGCCGGATTCTCCTGTTATGCTGGGAAACGGCGGACTTTGCAACAAAGGCATTCTGCAAAGCCCGAATAATGCGGTTTTGTTGAAAGTCAATGCTTCGGCAGTGAATAACAGCGGCAGTATCATCGGTAAGGATGGATCGTCAGGTTATTGTTACACAGAACAGGTATGCAATAAAATTACTTTTATTTTCACTTTTTCATGGGATTGTCATGACGAACCGAGATTTGTACCTACTTACTGGGGAACAGGTATTGAAATATGGGCATCTTCTGTGATCAATACCGGAAAGATTCAGGCAGGCAACGGCGGCAGTGACAATGAGACCTGCTGGGGCGGTATTCCTGCTAATGGCGGCGATGGTGGAAGTGTACAGATAGTTTCAACCAAAACCAACAACAGCGGAACCATTCAGGCGGGAAAAGGCGGTGTTGCAACTGCATCAGGCGCAACCGCCACAAATGGCAAAGACGGCACTCAGAAAATTATAGAAAATCTGATTGATCCGACCTTTAACCCGGATAACAGCCTTATTGTTACCGGCAAGGGCGGACATCTGATGTTTATCGTGCCTAATCCTGACCCGAATGCTGCCGAAATTCCGATGCAGACCTTAGCTTCTCTTAACGGAAGTTATATCGGGAATAACGGAAAAACCAATATCTGGGTAATTCCCGATTCTACTGCCACACAGGACAGTTTTACGCTGATCTCAGGCAAGAATCTCAGCAAAGACGGTGTGGCTTCTGCTATACAGGTTGCGGAATACAGCAAGCTTACCCGTTCAAACGGCAGCACCGGTTTCACATTTAAAGTTCCTGAATTTCCTACCGCAGTGGTTAAGGTTACGGATGACGGAAGTTACTCGATCACGGATACTGACTCTCCGAGTACGGTCATCACTGGCACAAAAGACGGCAATCCGGTAGTTACGGACACCGAATTTCCCGACATGGCTGCAAACGTCAACCCGGATAAAAGCTTGGGAGTTACACATAAGCAGTTTCCCGGAATGACCTACACGCTGAATCATGACGGCATTAACACGGTTACGGATGCAGCTTTTCCGGGCATGAAGGCTGTTGATAACGGAGATGGGAGTCTTACAGTTACGGATGCCGCATCTCCGAAAATAACCGTTATCCGCAATACAGACGGCACTCTTACGGCTATCCATGCTGAATATCCCGATGTAAAAATCAATTTCAATGCAGACGGCACTGCTTACAGCGTTAACGATAAAGACGGTAATTGTTATAACCTGCATAATGCTCGTAGAGATTTACTAGGGGATATTGTTAACGGAGTTAAAAGCATTATTCACGAAGTCTCAAGAGTTGTCAGTCAGGTAGCAGATTTTGTTAAAAAAGCAGCTGATTTTGTGTTCCAAGTTGCGACAGAAATAAAGCGGTTCACTGAGAAGATCATTTCACAAGTTATCAAATTTGCCGATCTTGTCAGAGATATAGCCAAGGGAGTCAGCATAGTGGCATCGTTCATAGGAAGCGTTTTCCCGCCGCTTTGTCCATTAGCCTGTACCATATCGGCTTTTTCTCTGGGAGTTGCAGGGGTTGCAGACACTGTTTCAAGCTATGCTAATATGGTAAAAGATTTTTTCGACAAGTTTTTGGATCCGGTGATAGATTATTCAGGCAAAGTATCGAAAATTGCCGGAGAGGTTAAGGATGTTGCAGACAAGGTATTTGATGCAACCCGAAAACGTCATACTGTCAGAGCAAAAGCAGTTAGAAGTGAAACACCGCTAACTTGTGAAAGTGTTACCATTTATATAGCATCCGGTCATGTCAAGGACGCTTTTGGCAGTCCGATGACAGATGTTTCAGTACAGATTGGTCGCATCGCTGTTAAAACAGATAGTAGCGGATATTGGCAAATCTTCGGGCTGTCTGAAGGCAACTATAGCGTTAATTTCACAAAAGAAGGTTATACTTTTAATGCTGCTCAGATCACTGCAAAAGACGATAAAAATCCTGAGCCTTTAATAACGAAACCCTATTCCGATCCGTTCACATCCGGCATCTTCACTGTTGACGACACCGGCATCGTAAAAATTGACTGGCTCTATGACGGCGGCAAATATCAGGGCGAATTCGGCATTTTCAATCTTGCCGGAATGGAAAA
>DYRC01000420.1 GCA_020718925.1 Desulfonema limicola | reverse complement strand
CCGTTATAGAAATTCCCTTTCGATTCTTGCACAGTTTTTCAAAATCAGAATTACTTTGACATTAACGCCGGATATGATAAAATTTTGTCAGACAACGATTTAAAACCGAAATGTTAGGAACTGAGAAATGAAAGCTCTTGAAAATATTGATAAAGGCGATGCTATCCGTTTTCGGGAAGAAGTTTGGTATGTCAGCAAAAAGGATCTGTATGATGTTTCTGCGATTTACCATGAAACCCAGTGGACATTGACAAATCAGGACAAAAACATCGTATATCTGCTTTTCGCTCAGGAAAAAATAAACAACGAATGGCAAAAATTTTGGATAGTTACCAAAGAAATTTCTCTGTCAAATGTTCAATTTCAAGCTGTAGCCGGGGGCTGGGAGTCTATTAATCCATCCGATATTCCGGAAGAACCACCTCAGGCAGCTCAGTATGGAGGGCGTGAATATCGGTTTCATGCCAAAAATATCGGCAAGGCAGAAAACGATGACGGCAATGAAACGACAAAAATCACTTGGGATTATATAGATGAATCCCAGAAATACAATCTTGCCATTGAGCTTTGGGAAGAAGACAACAAGCTGTATCCCGAAGCTTACTCCGGCGAAAATATGATGCAGACCGAATTTGAAATCGTTCCGTATCTGCCGCTACGCCGGGTTTTTCCAAATACCGGATTGCTGATAGCTATCGGCATTATGATGGGAATTATCGGATTTATATGGATTTTTGCCGGTCCCTTTGATTATTTTCTGTCATGGAGCGTTCCGTTCTTTCTTGTGATGAGGCTGATGATTTCCTATATTCCTCTGACATGGTTCATATCATTATGCACTGCCATCATCAGCAGCATTATTCTGACGATGTATTTCAATACGTTTTGGACAACAGGCATTGTTTATTTATGGGGCGCGGTGCTGATTTTCCGGTGGCTGCTCAGTTTTATCAAGCGCATGGAAAATGAACGTCTCGGCTTTCTGTCATGGGGCGGTATTTTACCCGCCAGTTGGATTTACAGTTTTTCTGTGTATCTGTCTTATGCCCCAAGTCCGCACGAATTTTATCAATTGATGGCTGCCTGTGTGCTTCCCCTGATGGTTTCAGGGACATGCTTTATCATCATTCATCTTACGGAGGCGTTATGGCTGAACAGAAACTGAATATCCGGCAGACAAAGGATAATACGCTGTTTTACATTGACGGCGAGTTGCAATTTTCCTCTGAAGATGAACACATTTACCATGAAATGCTGGTTCATCCGGGCGCGGCAGTGGTGAACAGACGGGTTTCTCCTTCGTGGCGGGCATTGATACTGGGCGGCGGAGACGGGCTTGCGCTGCGTGAAATATTGAAATACCGCCGATGTGTGTCAGCAGATTTGGCAGACCATGATCCGGATGTGATTGACCATGCCAAGACAACCTTTTCCCAACTCAACTGCAATGCGTTTGATGATACCAGAGTTTCGGTATTTACTGAAGATGCCGAATCTTATCTCAAACGAAGCCATGATGTCTATGATCTGATTATCAGCGATTTTACCTTTCCGAATACGCCGGAGACTGCCCGGCTGTTCACAACGGATTTTTTTGTGCAAATCAGGGAGCGGCTTTCAGAGGGCGGCGTTTTCAGCATGAATGCGGTTTCACCGACGCAGCATAGCACAGCATATCAGGCAATTTTCAACACGCTCAAAAATGCGAATCTGCACCCGTATCCGCTGTGTTTTTCGATTCCGTCATTTATGCGTCATGGGTATGGACAGTGGGGATTTTTCTTCGGTTCTCCGAAAATGATTGAGTTGTCGGAATTGAAATGCCGGGGAAGGGGCGTTAAAACCCGCTTTATTCGGAAAAAACATCTGCTTGAAAGTCTGAATCTTACAATTGAACCTTCTGATGCCATTATCCGTACGCCGTCTGATTTGCTGAATCTGCTGGGCGTTCCGATACCTCTGAATGTGTCGTCGGCGCAGATTGACCGGGATTGGGTGGTACGGCTGATTAATATTTTGCGTTCAATGGATATTGAGCAATTGTTTGATGAGGTCAATCGCAGGCTAGATCAGTTATCAGAATCGCTTCAGGAGCAATTCCGCTATCTCAGAAGAGAACTGCCGACGCTGCTGAAAGAACAGGTCATCAATATTGAGAGAGCCGGACAGGTCTTGAGTGTTCTGATGCTCATCATCATTTCGGTCAATCTGCTTTATCCTGATAATCTGTATGCCAAAGGATATTCCTCATCATCGTCATCAGGTTCCGGTTTCAGTTTTATGTCTCAGGAAAAGCCTACGCCGTTTCATTCCAAAGTGCTGCAAGCGGCATCTCTGGCATACATCGTGAATATGCAGGGAAAAACATACACCAGAAAATCCGTGCTGGTGGAAAAAGACAAATCCGAAGAAGACTCAGGAGATGCAAGCGAAGAAGAATTGTTTTATGCGGTCAGCGATGATATTTTTCTCACCCCTTCAGGCAGAGTTTATCTTGCGCCCGCAAGATTTGCGCCGTATTATTATCGCATGAGACCGGAGAGTTTCACGCTTATCCGGGAAATATATTCCACGCCGATTATCAGCACCATGCCGGATAATGACACGGTGTATCTGCTCATAACAAATCTGGCTGCTCAGATGAAAGCCGTTGAAAAAACCATTGCCGATTATGAGAAATGGAGCGCGTGGACAGCGCCGTTGCAATATGTCAGTGAAAGCATTCGCAAAGAATCAGTTGAAATCGGAAATCTCAAAAAAATCCGGAACGCGCTTAAAATCGCATTTTCAAGGTTTATGCGCTATCGTCCGGTAAAGCTTCCTGAACCGCGTCCCCAAAGGGTTGCGCCCGGAATCTATCAGGATAATAACGGAAATACCCTGCTGTGGCTTGCGGAAAATCAATGGAAGCACGATATACCGGACGATGCTAAAGAATTTGTCAGCAAAGCCCTGATGTCCGCGCCGAAAACGCCGCCGGATAATATTCTGCTCATGCAGCAGATGATGGAAAAACAACTGCTTGACATGAACAAATGACATCAAACTCACCTAACCCCCCG
>DYRC01000072.1 GCA_020718925.1 Desulfonema limicola | reverse complement strand
GAAGATCAGCAGGTCTTGCCCCGCTGATGATTGCCGCAGATCAGGAAGGCGGAATCGTATCAAGATTATCCCCGCCGCTGACCGGATTACCGCCGTTATCTTCATTGATTAGCGAGAATATCCCGCTCAGTGAAATCGAAGAAAAAGCTTTAAAATACGGAGAAATACATGGCAAGGAACTATCCGGGCTGGGCGTGAATGTCAACTTGGCTCCGATAGCAGACTTAAAATTTGAAAAACCCGATAATCTGATAGATTTTCATACCCGTATTCAGGACAGGGCAATCTCTGATGATGCCATGATTGTATCCCGCATGGCTCTGGCATATAGTCGTGGCGTTGAAAAATACGGCGTGATTCCGACCGTCAAGCATTTTCCGGGTATGGGGAGAGTGAACAGCGATACGCATCACTTTTCAGCAGAACTCAATACAGATAAGAAAGAACTGGAAAACAAAGATTGGATTCCGTTCAAGCATGTTCTTGAAAATTCCGGCGCGTTTATGATGCTGGGGCATGTGATATTGCCGGAGATTGATCCGCAACATCCGGCATCGCATTCTTACAAAATTATTGAGGGAATTATCAGGCAAGATTGGAAACATGACGGGGTTCTGATTACTGACGATCTGAGCATGGGTGCGATTTACAGCAGCAAAACAGGAATATCTGAAGCAGCGGTCATGACGCTTAACGCAGGGGCAGATTTGCTGCTGATTTCTTATGACTGGGAAAAGTATTATAAGGTCATGTATCATCTGATTCAGGCATATCAGAATAAGCGGCTGGATTTTTCCATGCTTGAGAAAAGCAGAAGAAGACTGGAGCGCGCGTCTTTATCTATCACCCGATAATATGAACCAATTTTGATGCGGGAACCAGCGTGGTTTCTTTTTTCAGACGAGGCAGTTCTTCTTTTAACACAGAGTATGTTACTGAATGCGGATGCCCGATGCCGACAGCTTCACCGTGTTCTTTGGCAGTCCGAATCAGTTTGCGAATCTGTCCCCGGATAATTTCAGGATCCTGCACATGATCCAAAAAAACATCTCGCTGTGCAAACGGAATCTGCTGCATCCGGGCGGCGGATAAACAGCGGCTATCGCCCGTAGTATAGCTGTCAACAAAAAATAAG
Organism: Desulfonema limicola; assembly: GCA_020718925.1. Lineage (GTDB taxonomy): Bacteria > Desulfobacterota > Desulfobacteria > Desulfobacterales > DYRC01 > DYRC01. The sequence continues at coordinate 13,017 of DYRC01000072.1, read as the reverse complement.
CCCCGCTTTTTCAATACAGACATGAGTTGATACATCTGCGTAGATCTCGCCGTGAGCCTTGACCCCATGTGATTGTTCACGCCCCTGATGGAAGGAACCGCATCTAAATTCTGATCTAATTGCGCCAATAACTGTTTGGGCGACATAGAAGAAAACAACGCACCCGGTCCCGGATTTGCCGCAGGATATTCCATCGGCTCCATCGGCAGATGAAGCATGATTTCCACACCTTTTTCTGTTGCTCTTTTCGCAATGTTTTCTCTTGCAGAAGCATTGGGAAGAATCGAAAGCGTTATTGCTGAGTCCAAGCTTAAAAATTTTTCCGCAATTGCGCTGTCATAGCCGATATCGTCAATAATAATCGCAACTTTAGGTAAAAAAATTTTCTGATGAGGAACAACCCTTGAAGGCTTGATTTCTTCTTTGGGATAGATTTCAAATTCAGGAATTTTATGAAACATTACAGGCGGAGGAAATAAGACGGAATCCGGCGGTTTCGCGCCTTCCACGCCGGGCAGATGATGCAGAATAAAGACCAGCATCGCACTGATAATCAGCGTAAAAGACAATCCCGTGCGTTCCGGTTCGGGATTGTCTTTTCGTTTCCGAATTTTTGATTTGCTGCTTCGGATCAACTTTTCACACCTTTGAACACATCGTGTCCGATCAGAATTTCAAGCGCGCGCATGACCTGATAATCAGATTGCAGGGTCTCAATATCCAAAGGACCATAGCGACTTTCAGTTTTGCGCTTTTTAAGCTGCTTTTTCAACTCTTCTTTTTTCTCTTTAGTCAACTCTTCTTTGGGTTCAGGTTCTTTTTTGACTTTCTGCTTATCTTCTGACGGGTCTGCGCCCAGATGATTTTTTAAGTCTTTTTCTTTGGGCAGAAAATCATCCGCATCTGCTTCTTTTTCATCAATACGCTGTTTCACCTCTATATCCGGCACAATGCCCTGCGCCTGAATTGAGCGTCCGCTGGGCGTGTAATACCGGGCAATAGTGAATTTGAGTCCGTAGCCGTCCCGCAACGTTTCTACGGTCTGAACCGAGCCTTTTCCGAAAGAGGTTGTTCCGAGTACGACCGCCCGCTTGTGATCCTGAAGCGCTCCGGCAACGATTTCAGACGCGCTTGCACTGCCGCCGTTAACCAGAACAATAATCGGATATTCCCGCTTTTCTCCGCTGAGATGAGCTTTAAATTCTTTGGTATTCTTTTTTTGGCGCCCTTTGATGGAGACAATCAGTCCGTTATCCAAAAAAACATCGGAGAGCTGAATTGCCTGATCTAACAGCCCGCCGGGATTATCCCGCAAATCCAGAACAAGCCCTTTGAGCGGCGGCGTGGCAGCTTCCATTTTCTTTAATTCTTTAACCACATCTTCAGTGGTGTTTTCCTGAAAATTGGTAACGCGGATATAGCCGTATCCGGGTTTCAAGGTCATGGCGCGGACACTTTCAATCGGAATAATATCGCGCACCAGCGTAAAATCCATCGGCTTCTGAACGCCTTCCCGGACAATGCTCAGAGCCACCTGAGAGCCTTTGGGTCCCCGCATCTTTTTGACGGCTTCCCAGAGCATCATATCTTTGGTGGATTGTCCGTCCACCTTGATAATAATATCTCCGCCTTTGATGCCAGCCTGATATGCGGGCGTTCCCTCAATCGGAGAAATAACTGTCAGCGCACCTTTCTGCATGGTAATCACAATGCCGATGCCGCCGAATTCGCCCTGCGTGTCAATTTTCAATTCTTCAAACGCTTCGGGCGGAAGCAGTTGCGAATGCGGATCCAGACTGTTGACCATGCCCTGAATCGCTTTTTGCACCAGGTCTTTGGCGTCCACCGGATCAACATAGTTTTTTTCAATCAGATCAATAACATCTGAGAAAAGTTTCAGTCCTTTGTACGTTTCATCGCCGGCAGACAGATTTCGGTAAAAACCGGATACCGCTATGCCCATCACGACGACAACGCCGATGAGTATCCATAATGTTGAAAAACGTCTTTTTTCCCCTGCCATTCCTTTGCTCCTTTAGCCTTTTTTTAGCCATTTTATCGGATCTATTGGTTTTCCATGATGTCTCACCTCAAAATGAAGCCCCGGACCCGTCACAGCCCCGGTATCGCCGACCGTTCCGATGACTTCGCCGGTTTCCACGCGGTCGCCTTTGGCTTTATGTACGTCTTCAAGATGGGCATACACTGTATAATAATGATCGCCGTGATCTATAATCACCATATTTCCATAATCTTTGAACCAAGCCGAATACAGCACATCGCCGTCATATACCGCCCGAATTGCAGCACCGCGCGGCGATTTGATGATAATGCCGCTTCGGAAATTCATCACATTGAACTCCGGATTCCGGTACGGACCGAAAAATGCCGCAATTTTACCCTCAGTCGGCATTTTTAGCAAGCCTTTAAGTCTTGAAAATTTCGGGACAGATTCGGAACCTGATTCTTTTTCAGCATCAGCTTGGGCTTTGGCAAAAATTCTTTTCTGAGATTCCTGATACAGCACTTCAATCTTAGCGTCCAATTCTTTTGCGGAATTTTCCAAAGATTGAACAGACGCCAATGCCAGAGATTTTTTCTTTCGGATGCTGTCTAAAATTTTTTCACGATCAGCCCGCTTATCTTTCATTTCCCGGACATGATTATCATACGTCTTTTTAAGCGCCAGCTTTTCTTCTTTGCGGGCATTGAGCTTTTTTACGGTTTTTTCAAGATCGCGCTTTTGCTTATTTAAGTCTTTGAGCAGTTTTTCATCATAAGCAGAAATGCTTTCCAGAGCTTTTTTGCGCTGAAAAAATTCATTCAGCGAACCGGACGATGCTAAAATATTCAATTTGCCCAATTTATACAATTTATATAACGCAGATACGCGGTGTTCCGCCTCTTCTTCACTGCTTTCGATTTTTTGGGTCAGTGTTTTTATTTCTTCGCTGTTTTCAGTGATCTTTTTATCTAATTTGTCCAATTCGGATTTGGAAGCAGACGCCCGCTTTCTGGTCTGCTCAATGGACTGATCGGTTTCACGAAGCGTATCCAGCACTTTGTCTTCTTCACGCCGAATATCTTCAACCTGCGCTTTTTCTTTTTCAAGCTGATCCTGAATCGTTTCGGATTTCTTTTTCAGCTCGTTGATTTTTTCTTCTTCAAGCGCAAAAATACGGGGAGCATCTCCGAAAGAAAAAAGAATGATTCCGATAATTAAGATTTTAGAAAGCGTCTTAGCGAGAGATAACATCCCAGCCACCCCGTCATCATGCTGACGACAACTATTCCGATCTGTAAGTTGACCGGCAGAAAACAGACTTTGACTTCCGAAAACATCTGACCGATATTGGATGATATAAGGCTGAATGCAGAAAACAGAACAGACAGCCCGACAGCCCCGCCCAAAAGCCCCTGAAACATGCCCTTGAAATACATGGGTCCTGTAATAAACCCGTCTGACGCGCCGACCAATTGCATAATTTCGATTTCATCCCGGCGCGAATACAACGCCAGCCGGATGGTATTGGATACAAAAAACACAGACGCCATGAAAAATAATCCGGCTAAGGCATATCCGGCTAATTCAAAGAGTTTGAAGATGCTGGTGAATCGCTCAAGCCATTGCTGTCCGTACTCCACGTCTTCAATCGGCAATAGCGCATTGATTTTTATGGCAATCGTTTCTGTTTTATCCCAGATTTGAAATTCCGGAGATACCTGAATCTCAAACGCGTCCGGCAGCGGATTTTCTTTTAAATGCTGAATCAGCGATGCCTGATGCTTCAACTGAGTCCTGAATTCTTCCATAGCTTCTTCACGCGACACAAAGCGCACGGCTTTCACGCCTTCAATTGCCTCAATTTTGAACTGAATCTCCGAAATATCATCGCCGGATACATCCTGCCTCAGATATGCCATGATGCGAATATCCTCTATCCACGCGCTGACCATCGCCTCGACATTGACAAAAAAAAGCAAAAACGCGCTGACAATCAGCACGGAAAATGCAATGGTAACCACGGTTACCGCATTGAGAAACAGGTTGGAAAAAATCTCCTTAAATGCGCGTATGAGAAATCGTATCATCTGAGTTTCGGAATTACCGTATCTGTTTCAACACAGCCCTGCTTTAAAATAATCACCCGACCTCCGGTGTTGCGGATAAGCTCCGTATCATGGGTGGCAATAATGACGGTTGCGCCATGTGCATGAAATTTTTTCAGCAGATCGAAAATCATCTCTGCCGCGTCATGATCCAGACTGCCCGTAGGTTCATCTGCCAAGATAATCTTGGGATTGCCCGCCATTGCCCGCGCTACTGCCACACGCTGCTGCTCGCCGCCGGATAAGCCCGGAGGATATGATTTTTGCCGATCTTCCATGCCCACGCTTCTGAGAAGGCTTTTGACCCGCTTATCAATCAGATTTCCTCTTGTGCCGACTGCCTCCACCACCAATGCGATATTGTCATATACGGTTCTGGTCGGAATCAGCTTGTAATCCTGAAAAATAATACCGAATTTGCGCCGCAGCAACGGGATTCTGTCGCGTGAAAGTCTGGCAAGATTCAAGCCGTCCACAACCACCTGCCCCTGAGACACCGGCTCTCCGAGATAGGTCATTTTCAGCAGCGTACTTTTCCCTGCCCCGCTATGCCCGCTGATAAACACAAATTCCTTTTCGGCAATGTCCACGCTGATATCCGCCAGCGCGGTTTTTGCACCGTAGCGTTTATATACGTGAAACAACCGGATAAGCGGCGCAATGGCATCATCAGATGGTTTCGCCTCCGGAGTATCGTCAAATTCTGTCATTTTTCTGTCGTTTTGTCAATATGGTGAAAAAGCACATAACTTTGATATTTATCCTGATACCTTATTTTTTACAATGTTTTTTTATGTTTTGGGCAAAAAATCAGGCTTGAAACGCCATCCATCCTTCACGCCCCGGCAGTTCTTTTTTTATCATCACAGCGGGATCGGATTTCGGGGAATCTGACAGAAAGGTCTTTAACGGAACAAGGGATATGCCGCGAGCCTGCGCCATTGTAACAAATTGTTCAAACATTTTAAAACACGCAATCCCTTCGACTTCGGCATGAACCGTCAGCACATTAAGCGTATCCGGCTTTATCAAAGAAAGGATGTATTTGTTGTAATTGTCATCAGATATGCCATTTTCACCGATAACTTCATCATACGTGGGCAGAGTAACGGGAATCTGTGGCTGAGAAAGCGGCTGCCCGTTCACTATCGGATAAAAAATACTTTTTCCCCTGCAATCGCTGTTGTAAGAAAATGGAAATCTGCTTTTTTCAATCAGAACAGCATCCGTGCATTTCCAAGCCGGAGACGCGGAACAACTTGGCGCACAGCCCGAAATCCGGGTCAGCATCTCAACGCCGTTTTCAATCCTACGATAGATTTCCTCAGAACTCATCGTATCAATCCGCGCCTGCCATTCATGGTGATCCCATGCGTGAAAGCCGATTTCATGCCCTGCATCTGCGGCAGCGCGGATAATATATTTCAGCTTTTCTCCGATCACCGGTCCCGGCAAAAATGTGCCTTTGAAGATAATATCCCAGCCGTAAAGCTTGGATGCCTTTGATCTGAGCATTTTTTTCAGAAAAGAAGGGCGGAGCAGACGCCACAAATGCCGCCCCATGTTATCCGGTCCTATGGAAAAGAAAAATGTAGCCGCAATATGATGTTCGGCAAACAGCCTGCACAGGTTCGGTACGCCCAAGCGCGTTCCCCTGAAGGTATCCACATCAATTCTGAGTCCCAGTTGCGTCATAAATGAATTAACTCATCCCCATCCATTTTCCGCCCTGATATACGCAAAATGAAACAATCCACGCCACCGCAGTGCTGTATCCGATATTGAAAAACATCCATTTGAAAGAATTGGTCTCCCGGCGAATAACGGCAACAGTGGCAAGACACGGCACATACAACAGCACAAATATCATCATTGAAAACGCACCCAGAGACGTCATGCCCGAAGCGCGTAAGGCATTTTTCAACGCGCCGGTTTCTTCGTCAGCGGCATATAAAACGCCCATGGTGCTGACCACGATTTCTTTTGCCACAAAGCCGCTTAACAACGCCACGCTTCCCCGCCAGTCAATTCCGATAGGCGCGAAAAAAGGCGCTACAAATTTACCGATATGCCCCATATAAGATTTTTCAGCCTGTTCTGCTTTTTTCTGCAAGGACATTTCCGCAAGCGCATCTGCTTTTTCTTTTTCAAGCTGTCTGCGCCCCGAATCATCAATCCGAATCATCAATTGGGTTTGATAAGTTTTTTCAATCTGCGCGGCTTTTGCATCATAGTCTTTGGAATAATTCACATTTCTCGGAAACGAGGATAACGTCCATACCACTACTGATCCGATCAGAATCACGCCGCCCATTTTTTTCAGAAACATCTTACTGCGATCCCACATGTGAATAATCAGGTTTTTGAGCATAGGAACACGATACGGCGGCATTTCCATCACAAAGGGCGCGTCAATGCCTTTTAAGAGCGTGGAGCGGAGTAATCGCCCGCTGAGAATCGAAACCAGAATGCCGACCAGATAAATGGCAAAAATCACAGTCCCGGCTTGGGCGCCGAAAAAGGCTCCCGCAAGAATGATATAGACCGGCAGCCTTGCCGAACAGGACATAAACGGCGTAATCAGAATGGTGAGGATTCGGTCTTTTTCACTCTCCAGCGTACGGGTTGCCATAATTGCCGGGACATTGCAGCCAAAGCCCATGAGCATGGGGATAAAGGATTTGCCATGCAGCCCGATCAGGTGCATGATTCTGTCCATGAGAAACGCGGCTCTTGCCATATAGCCCGTGTCTTCAAAAATGGCAATGCAGAAAAAGAGAATCAGGATGTTGGGCAAAAACACGACCACGCTGCCGACGCCCGCCACAATGCCGTTAATCAGAAGGTCTTTGAACAGGCTGTCTGACATGCTTTGTTCCAGAAACGCCGAAAACACCTTAATACCCGCGCCGATCCAATCCATCGGATAATGTCCGAAAGAAAATGTGGTCTGAAACATTGCCCATATAAAGAACACAAAAATCGGAAAACCGAGAAAGCGGTGGGTGAGAATCATATCTATATTCCGGGAGACATCCACCTGCTTTTCCGCAGAAACCACCATCACTTCCTGAGTAATACTTTCAATAAAGCTGTATCGTTCATCCGTCATCACGATTTCCGGGTCATCGTCTAATATCTCCGCCAATCGCTCCCGTTCATCCTCTGCTGTCCAAAGAATTTTCTGTCCGGCGTCTCCCATTTTTTTCAGCAGATGTCCGCGGATGATCTTGTCATTTTCCAACAGCTTGGCAGCGGTCCACCGGCTGTTATAGACCGGCTGTCCGTCGCTTTTCTTTTCGATAAAGTCCTGAAGTTTGGATACAGCGGCTTCAATATCGCGGGTATATTCAACCTGACGCTTCCGCATCGGCACTCCATCGGATTCTGAAAGTTCAATGGCTTTTTTCAGCAATGCGTCAATGCCTTCGTTTTTGTTTCCGACAGTGAAAACAACCGGAACTTCCAGAATTTCAGAAAGCTTATCTGTATCAATTCTGACTCCCCGTTTTCGGGCAAGATCAGCCATGTTGAGTGCGAACAAGACCCGACAGTCAATTTCTCTCATCTGCGAGGCAAGATACAGGCTGCGCTCCAGATTGGAAGCATCAATGATGTCAATCACCACATCGGGTTTTCCTTCCAAAAGAAAATCTCTGGCAACGATTTCTTCGATGGAAAACGGCGTGAGGCTGTAAGTTCCCGGCAAATCAACGATTTTAAGTTCATAACCGTATTTGTGAATCACGCCTTCTTTTTTCTCTACCGTAACCCCGGGCCAATTCCCTACTTTTTGCCGGGTTCCGGTGATGGCGTTGAAAATGGTTGTTTTGCCTGAATTAGGATTTCCGGCAAGCGCAATGGTCAATGTTTTCGGCTGCATGATCGGTCTCGCGTTCTGTCAAGTTTATGCTGCTGAAAAGCAGAGTGTTAATATGCTCATAATCCGCGCCGATGTCAATAAAAAAGCCGAGAGAATCAGAAGGGAGATGACAAAGAGATAAACGATTTCAATCGGAAAACTCAGAGCGTTGTGAAAGATTGAAATGATCAAGTCGGATTTTCTAAAACCTGCTGATTTTCAGCATAATCTGACAAAGTAAAATTAATTATTGAAAGATAATCAAAAATAGTGTAAAAACATTTTTATTAAATAAATAAGGAGGCTATATGAAGAAAATTTTTATGATGTTCGTGACAATGTCATTTGCATCTGTAATATATTCCTGTGCGGTTCCGGAGGATCGCTATAATACGCAGAAAGGCGCGGTACTGGGTGCCGGGCTGGGCGCACTTGCCGGACAGGCACTCGGACATAATACCCGATCCACGCTGCTGGGAACCGGACTAGGGATGCTGATAGGAACAATTACAGGCAATGCGATAGACCAGAGCCATCAGGCAGGCAGAGAAGCAGCCGCAACCAGCAAGCGGGTGGTGTATTATGACAACCGGGGCGCGGCATTGGAAGCTATTCCCGGACGATATGATCAGCATCGCGGATGCCGCACAATTACCAAGCGCGTATGGGAAAGCGGCAGACTGGTGAGAGAAACCGTAGAAGAAATCTGTGAGGGAAATCGTTATACACAGGAATACTAAGCGTTCAGTCCGGCATGTCCGGTGTTCTTAAAAACTTAACATTCATAAGGAGAGAAAGTATGTCCGAAAGTGTGTACAAAGTGATCGAATTGGTGGGCAGCAGCGACAAATCTTGGGAAGACGCTGCAAAAAATGCCGTAGAAACCGCAGGTAAAACACTTAAAAACCTCAGAGTTGCAGAAATCAGCAAACTGGACATGAAGGTAGAAAACGGCAAAGTGACTGCCTATCGCGCCAGAGTAAGTCTTTCCTTTAAATATGGTAAAGAAGAAGACTGAAGCAGCGGCGGTCTGTCTGACGCATAACATCTTACCGACGGACAGTCGGGCGTTAAGGCTGTCCGTCAAAAAACATTTTAAGAGTATTATTATGCCGGAACGAAGAAGATTGAAACGAAAACGATTGGTGTATTATCTCAAAATTTATGACCGGAATACGCTTGAGATTGCCGGACATCTGGCAGACCTCACGGTTCACGGAATCAATATGATTTGTGAGCAGCCGCTTGAATCGGGCATTGTTATGGAATTGAAAATGACTTTACCTGAAGAGATGGATGCGAAAAACGAAATCGCATTAGATGTTAAAAGCAGTTGGTGCAAGCGGGATATCAATCCGAATTTTTACACCATCGGATGTGAACTGATCGGAATTTCGGAAAAAGACGGTAAAATCCTCAGAGAACTGATGCAGGAATATTCTTTTCGGGACTGATATTTTAGAGGAGATTTCAAAGGATTATGATAAAATATGATACCAAAAGCTGGACGCGCGTCGTTTTTTCTTATAAAGGGACGAGCCTGAGAACTATTTTGCCCCGTCTTACGTTTATCGTATATTGGGCATTGGTGCTGGAGGCGTATTCGCTATATATTGCAAAACTTCCGAAAATTGAGCCTTTGGGACACAATCTGCTGGGAATGGCGCTGGGGCTTTTATTGGTATTCCGCAACAACTCCTCGTATGATCGGTATTGGGAGGGGCGGAAAGCATGGGGAACTATCATCAATGCCTGCCGCAATATGTCAAGATTGGGCGCGATGTACACCACATCCGGGGCCGAGTTGGCAAAACTGATTTCAGCGTATGTCAGAGCCTTGAAAAATCATCTCAGAGGCGAATATTCGGAAGAAGAACTGGCAAAATACATGGCGGCTGAAAAATTGGCTCAGATTTCTGACTCGGACAATGTGCCGGTATCGCTCGGTTTCTGGTTAAGCAGTTGGATACACGAACAGAAAATCAAAGGGCTTCCGATCAACCATGTGGTGGTGATGGAAGCGCAGGTTTCCGAGATGCTCAATAATCAGGGCGTGTGTGAGCGGATTCTGAACACGCCGATCCCATTTTGTCATGCGGCGCATATCAGTCAATTATTATTTATCTATCTGATGACGCTTCCCATTGTTCTGATTTCTGTGGCAGGCTGGATGGGGGTTGTCGCATCCGGCATCATTTCATTCGGGCTGATGGGCATTGAGTCCGCAGGCGTGGAAATCGAAGACCCTTTCGGAACCGATCCCAACGACCTTCCCTTAGAAGATTTCTGCAATATCATTGAAAGAGACGCCAACTTTTTTGCGGGCATGACAGAGAATATTCACCGATAACACCTTTTCCACAGCAGCCGCAACCTGTTCCGGCAAAATTTCGTTCATGCACGTCATGGTCGGACATTTCCGCTTAAAGCACGGAGAACAGGCTTGAGAAGAGCGAATTATCTGATGCCCCAGCCCGAAAGGTCCGGTTCGCCAGGGCGCGGTCGGTCCGAACAATGCCACCACCGGAATGCCGACTGCCGCGCCCAAGTGCATCGGACCTGTATCTGTGCTTATCAGAACATCGGCTTTTTCATACAACGCCGCCAATTCCATCAGACTTGTCTTACCTGCAACATTAAGCGATGCGTACTTCATCTGAGATTGAATATCTTCAATAATCTGAAAATCTTCAGCGGCGCCGGTGAAAAAAACATTTGCCTGATATTTGTCAATCAGCAAATCGGCAAGGTGCGCGAACTTTTCATTCTGCCAAAGCTTGGTCTCCCATTTTGTCACCGGATTAATGGCGATTAAGTGAGAAGTGAGAAGTGAGAAGTGAGAAGTGAGAAGTTCTTCTGCTGTCTGGCGATCTCTGTCCTGAATCGGCAGGCGATATTCGATGTGATCTGATTCGATTCCCAACGGTACAAGCAGCCGCATATATCGCAGCAGGGCATGAAGTTCCATTGAAACCGGCGCGATTCGTTCATTTAAAAAAATATGGCTGCATTCGGCGTGTTCCATGCCTTTATCAAAGCCGATTTTACGCGTTCCCCGCGCCAGAGCAACCAACACGCCGCTTTTTAAAAGCGATTGAAAATCAAGAATAATATCATAACGGGTATCGCGGAGTTGATGGATAAAACCGACTATTTCTTTGAATGCAAGGTCTTTAACCCATTGTTTACGTTTTGACAGCAGCACTCTGTCCAATGCCGGATGATTTGCCACTAAAGGATATGCAGCTTCTTCCACAAGCCATGTAATATGTGCTTTCGGATAATGCCTTCGGATGGCATTGAGCGCCGGGAGCGTGTGAATCACGTCTCCGATAGCAGATAATTTCACGATAAGAATATTCATAGACAAACCCCTCTCAATTTGCGAATATGTCCATAGCATGAAAATTATATCAATTCAACGCTTGATTCCGGGCTTCTGAATGTTCTATAATTCAACCCTCCCCCGGACCCTCCCCTGAAAGGAGAGGGGAGTTTTCCGATGTCTCCCCCTTCCCTTTCAGGGAAGGGGGCCGGGGGGTTAGGTAAATTTAACTTCAATTTAAGGAAAAACAGCCGCATGAGCATTCGCCAAACGACATTTACCATTATCGGGCTTATCTTTCTGATAATGATAATTTCACTGATCGGTATTTTTGAATTTTTTGTGATCAAAGGCTATATCAGCCTTCAGGGACAACATATTCTGAGATACTATTGCGGCTCTTTGTTCGGAATTGTTCTTATATTTCTAATACTTCTTCTGGCGGTTCTGGAAAAATTCGTCATTGCCCGGCAAATTTCTGAACGACAGCAGATAGAAGCCGAGCTTAGGACGTCGGAGAAAATGAAACTGATCGGAATGATTGCTGCCGGGGTGGCGCATGATTTGAATAATGTATTAAGCGGGATTGTGTCTTATCCTGAAATGATCCTGATGATGCTTCCCGCTGACAGCCCCTTCAGACAAAAGCTGATCCGAATAAAAGCATCCGGAGAAAAAGCCGGCGCGATTGTTCAGGATATGATGACGCTTGTCCGAAGAGGCGCTGTAACTGACGACATTGTGAATCTGAACCATATCATATCAGAATGTGCCGTATCTCCTGAATGTGAAAGATTGAAACTGCTTCATCCCAACGTCCGATTTAAGATTCAGACAAACGATGATTTGAAAAATATCATCGGTTCTCCGCTTCATCTGTCCAAAACGCTGATGAACCTGTTTTTCAATGCCGCAGAAGCTGTGAATGACAGCGGAGAAGTTGTTGTGAGTGCTGAAAACAGACACATTGACAGAACTGTCAGGGGATATGGCGGTATCATCATTGAAAAAGGAGATTATGTCGTATTGAGCGTGTCTGATACCGGCATGGGGATTTCCCAAGATGATCTCAAACAGATATTCGTGCCGTTTTACAGCAGAAAAATTATGGGAAAAAGCGGAACCGGACTAGGAACGACCATTATCTGGGAGACGGTCAAAGATCATAAAGGATATATTGATGTTCACAGCGAGTTAGGAAAAGGAACGAGCTTTGATCTGTATTTTCCGGCAACGCAACACCGGTTATCTGTAAAAAAATCTGATATTCCGATACAATCGTATATGGGGGATGAAAAAATCCTGATTGTGGATGATATGGAAGATCAGCGGGATATTGCCTGTGAAATGCTCAGAACATTGGGATATGACGCAGCAGCCGTTGACAGCGGACAGGCTGCCCTCACCTATCTGAAGCAGCATCCGGTGGATATGATTATTCTGGATATGATGATGCCTGACAACGATGGCATTGAAACATATCAAAAAATCATCAAAAACTACCCCAAACAGAAAGCCATTATTGCCAGCGGTCTTTTGGAAAATGAGAAGCTGAAAATCGCATTAAGTCTTGGCATAACCGCGTTTGTCAGCAAGCCCTATACCCTGAAAAAAATCGGCATGACTATCAGAAGGGGGTTGGATAATGACCGCCGAAACACCGCTGTTTATACCGATTCGCTATCAAAGCACCCCTCCCCCGGCCCCTCCCCTGAAAGGA
>DYRC01000071.1 GCA_020718925.1 Desulfonema limicola | reverse complement strand
CCTCTGCCTTCTGATATTTCATGAAATTATCCGATCCGGACATCTGCCACATCAGCCCGGTTGACCGGTCGGTGATGGTGCCATCTTTGTTATCCTGAAAGTCATTTTCAACATATTCAACCGGTTTGCGCCAACCGTATGAATCTTTCTTTAATCTGAACGTCTTCAACGCCTCATCATCTGAAACAGTTATCGGCTCTTTTCTGAGATGATACGTCCGCTTCTGAGGACTAGGTTTTACAAAATAAATCAATACAATTGCAAGCAAAAATATTACAATATATTTAAACCATTTGTAATTTGCAGATGAGCGTCTATCTGTCAGTTCATTGGGAATCTGATTGACAAACAAGTTTTCATCAGGCGGCTTGATGGGAATCTGATTTGAAACAGGGCGTTTATCCGGCGGCTTATTCGGAAGCAGGACTTTCAGTATATCACTGAGTCCTTTTTCATAAGAAGGGAAAAGGTCGGCACAGTGAAGGCGTTCCAGTTTTTCATCCGTCAACGGGCAATCATTTATGCGGACAGGAAGAATAGAAATCTGCTCAGAAGACAAGTCGTTATCCAGCAAATTCAATGTCCAGTTCGGTTCGGTATCAATAAAACCTTGTTTTGCAACAGACGCAGAAGAGATCAGCGTGATAAAATATCGGCTTTCCCTGAGTTTGTCAGTGATAACCTCCCGCCAATCCTGACCCACAAGCAAATCTTCGCGCTCAAGCCATGTTTTTACTCCGGCTTTTTCAAGGTCATCTCTGAGTTTCTTTGCAATTTCAAGGTCTTCTTTGGCGTGGTTGATAAAAACGTTCATGCCGGAATCCTTTTAAAAATTTTCCCAAGTCTGAAACAGAGGCTCTTCATTGTGTTGAATCAGGATTCAAAGATGATGACGGATTGAATGATGAAAAATATCCTTAAATCCTTACAAAATCCTTTAATGCCATTAAATCGGACTTGAGGAATTTGCAGAAAGTTGCCGGATTGAGATAAACATCTGAACCGCTGATTCACCTGATCAGCCCTGATGTTCATAATCAGCATAATCAATGTAATCAGCGGTTCAAAATTCTTCAATGGTCAGCATCAGGATTTATAGCATATCCGTAAAATCAGTTCTTCCAAAATCAACTTGGGGCTGCCGCCGCTGGTTTTAAGCTTCATATCCGCACTGCTCAGTGCCTCCAGCGCATTCACCAGATCATGTTTGCCGAATTTTTCGGATTTGAGCAATACCTGATATATCGGATACGGACTTTTCGGATTTTTGGCAATCAGAAGTTCCGTAGCAGATTTTTTCTTTTTATCGCCATTGCCATTGCTTTCTAAATAATCTGTCAATGCCTTGTCATAGTCCTGAATCGCAGGCATGACTTTTTCCTGAAACGGATTGTAAGACATCCCGGCTTTCCAGACTTTTTTGCCCTGCGGACTTTCTGCAAAGCCTTTGATCAGCAGAAGCCGCCGAATCTGATTGGCAATTGCGGCAAGAATCTGAAGCGGAAAAAATCCGGCAGATAAGAGCGAGGTCATAAAAAACAGCGAATCCTGAGCATTCCGATCCGCCACCGCGTTGGTCAGTTCATAAATCGGATCAAGCCGGGTGCGCTTTAAGACCGATTCCACATCCTGAAGGGTGATTTTTTTGCGATCACCGACATAAGAAACCAATTTTTCAAGATTATTTGAAAACGTGCGAAGATCGAACCCGGTCATTTCATACAGCGCGTGATATGCGGCAGGCTCAAGCACTTTTCCGCTTTCGGACAACACTGATTTCATGCGCTCCTGCAACACCGATTCCTGAGCCATTTTATCTGCTTTGCGCTCGCCTTTGGGAACCGAGCAGTCAATCGCAATTCCCTTTTCCGAAATCGCCTTGAAAAGCCCCCGGCGTTTATCAACAATATCTGTGGTAATCAGAAGATAATGACCTGCCGGAAAGCCTTTTTCAATTGCCTGCTGCAAATCTTCGGCATTATTTTTGGGCGCGGTGATTTTAATATCGCTATCTTTGCAGAAAGCAACCAGCGCATCTAACCATTTATCATCTCCGCCCAAATCAAGCTTAAAATATTTATCGCGGTTTTCCGGGCTGAGGTCATCATAAGAGAGCTTGAGCAACCCCAAAAGACCGGACAGATATTTTCCCGCTTTTTTCATCTCTTTGGCGTCAAACGCATCTTTGGCTTTCTGAAGCAGTTCTTCATCATCCTGCTTGGAATAAAAAATCCGGGAATCACACAAGGATACAACCTTTGTGCCGGACATCATTGAAAATGTATTGAGCCGCTCTATGACTTCAGATATATTTTCATTTTCCACCGCCTCATAATTCAATTCCCGTTCAGACGGAGAAAGCAGACTGTTCAATACGCTTTCAAAAGCAGTTTTATATAAAAATTCCTCGCCATGAATCAGATATACCGGCGAAAATTTCTTTGATTTGAGATGGCTTTCCAAGTCTTTGTAGCTAATTTCTGCCATTTTTTATCAATCCTATAAATTCTTTATAATCTGATATAAGTGTGGGCAGGTTCAGAGATGTAAAACTGATGCCGGGTGCTGGCTTGCGGTTGTGTTTAATATCCGGATCCTCATGAAAATGATGTGGAAATGTCTGAGCTAACTCACTATTTTCAGGATGAGGCTGGGGATCATACCACCGGATTTGTTTTTCTCCCTGAAAAAACGTATAAGAATACGATAATAATTCACCATCTGACATATCAATATACTCAAAAACACGCAATTCCGAACCATCCTGAAAGATGATACTCCCTTTCACAAAACAGGTTGTCGGACTATTTGTATAAAGATTCAGAGAAGATGAGCGGATTTCCGGGTATGCTGCGGGCAGTGAATAAATAAACCGCTCATAAATTTCACGAGATGGAAAAGCCATTCACACCGCCTCTGATAATTCTTCATGAGGCATCAGTCTGATCGTATGTCCGTCAGATCTCAGACGAAGCTGCTCTACTCTTTGTCGTGAAAAAGACTTCAATGCCACCTCACGTTTTTGCCTGAGTTTGCAATGTCCTGCCCATTCTGCAAATTCTTCTGCATAACTTCCGTCATCCAAAAGCCCCTGCATGTAAAGTTCATAAAATACTTCTGAACCCAGCAGATAGCGCTGCTCAAATTTATGCAATGATTCAAAAATACTATGTAAATCTTCCAAGATGTCTGTCAATGCGAGTGCCATTGAATTGCCTCTCTTTTCAATTAATTTCTGCCATAAACCCTGCTGCGCTTTTCAATCCGAAGCTCTGTTTTCTTACTGATGATCAGCATAATAATTGCTATCAGCGATAAACACAGCCCGATAAACTGAGACGGGGATAAGGAAAAGATGAATCCACCCCGAAAGTCCTCCCGAAACGCCTCGATAATTGAACGGATAATCCCGTACATCAGCACATAAAGCCAGAAAACCTCGCCCTCAAATCGTTTTCGGAGTCGGAATATCCGTAAGATGCAGAAAATCATCACGTTGCTGAACGCTTCATACAACTGGGTGGGATGAAGCCCGATGCCAAGCGGCGCAAGGCTTTCAGGATGATGAAAGGTGATTGACCAGGGCAGCTCACAGGTTCTGCCATAACAGCATCCGGCAAAAAAACAGCCTATCCGCCCCAGCGCATGTCCGATAGCCAGAGACGGACTGATCAGATCCGCAATTTTCCAAAAAGGCATTCCGTGCTTTTTCATATAGATAACACCGAAAATCACCGCACTGATAAAGCCGCCGTAAAATACCAGCCCGCCTTCCCATATTTTAAAAATTTCCAAAGGCTTGCTGAAAAAATAGCCGGGCATAGTCAGCACATAAAAAATCCTTGCCCCAAGTACGGAGAAAATCAGAATGTAAAAGCAGAGATCAACAATTTTTTCAGGGTCTTCTCCGACACGCGCCGCTTCTTTTTTAGCCAGCAGAATACCTGTCAGAAACCCCATAGCCACAAAAAAACCGTAAGTGTGAATCGCAAGCGGACCCAGTTTGAATAACGTAGGATACATTATTTTATTTCCTGCCTTTATATCAGATTTGATTTTATGGAGAGACGACAAAAGTAATCACTGATAATTTTTGCGTGATCAAATGCCAATTGCTGAGGAATCGCATTTTTTTTGAATATGCCGATATTTTTGGCATCGTCCTGGGCTTTGGGAACGCCGGATGCTTTTGCAATAAAAACCGTTGTAATCGTATGCTGCCGCGGATCCCTACTCGGATCAGAATAAGTGTGAAACTGCTCCGTAAGTTCTACATCCAGCGAGGTTTCTTCTTTTGCCTCCCGGACAGCCGCCTGTTCAAGCGATTCGCCGTAATCCACGAATCCGCCGGGCAATGCCCAGCCATAAGGCGGATTGACCCGTTCAATCAGAACAATCCCGTCATTGATTTCAATGATAATATCCACCGTAGGAACGGGATTTTTATACTTTTTTTCCATCAGACTGCCCCCCGGCTGACTAATTTCTGAAACAACTCAATCATTGCATCCAACATAAACCCGACAATGCCGATAGCAATTACCGCAGCCATCAGGCGATTATATTCCATTGTATCCCGCGCATCATTGATAATATAGCCCAATCCGTTGGAAATGCCCAGAAATTCCGCCGGAACTAAGACAATCCATGCCACGCCCAGCGCCAGTCTCAGACTGGTCAGAATATACGGAATCGAAGCCGGAATCATAACCTGAGTGAGCAATTGATAATCGTTTGCGCCCTGATTTTTTGCCATATCAATCCAGCGCGGATTGACCTGAGACACGCTGTGCGCGGTGTTCAGAATGATGGGCCACACGGTTGCCATCGTAATCAGAAACCATATCGCGGACTCAAAGCTTTCAAAGACCAGCAGCGCAATCGGCATCCATGATAAGGGGCTGATCATGCGTAAAAACTGAATCGGCGTATATGTGGCAAGCTTGAGCCGCTCATAAAATCCGATCAGCAATCCTGACGGAAGCCCGATAAGAAACGCGATGCTGATTCCGACAAATACCCGCCTCAGACTGGCAAACGCAGAAAGCCAGAAATCCGAATCACGCAGCAGGCGATATAATGCCTTCAGCGTCGGGATGGGCAAAAATCCCGAAAACTGCTCGTAACCGGGGCGGGTGAATACCGAATAAGCAATTAAAACCCATACGACAAAAAACAGAACTGCCGCAAAAAAAACATAGCAGGCTCTGTACATCATCCCCCTTTCACGAGATATGCAGACATTTTTTTTATCAGACAGCTTGCAATAAGAAATGTTGAGGGATTGCATAGCTAAAATTCAATAATTTCCTCTCTGTCCCATGGTTGTTCAATATTGACACTCTCAAATTTTTCAAGTCCGCCGACTGCGGAAATTGCCTGTTTCACAAAACGGTCATCCACAAGTTCTTTTGCGGCAGACTCAATATCCAGCTTATTCAGAAATGCGGTATCGCCTTCCATCAGGGTTTGGCGCATCTCGTTGATGATAAACCGCGTGGCAGACGGATAGGGATATGGCTGAAAGCCGATTCTTCCGATTTTCCAATCCGGATGCCGGATTGCCTGCGGCGATGCGCCGGGACCGTATTTTGAAATCTCATATCCGGTAAATACCCTCAGCAGCACTTCTTCTTCTGTCGGAAGATAGCCTTTTCC
This sequence comes from Desulfonema limicola, assembly GCA_020718925.1. Classification (GTDB taxonomy): domain Bacteria; phylum Desulfobacterota; class Desulfobacteria; order Desulfobacterales; family DYRC01; genus DYRC01. The sequence goes on along the minus strand of DYRC01000071.1, from coordinate 8,620 downwards.
ATTGCGGCTGAGTATCTTAGCCGTTGCGGCGCGATTTTGGGACATCCACAATTGCGCCCTCACAATCGAATTAACCACCTTTTGCACAAACACCGGCTCGGAGCGGATCAGCGATTCATTCATCACAATCACGCAGCAGGGATGATTTTTCCAGATATCGCCGCTGAAACGCATAATTTTAGCCCCGATTTTCATTTCCCCGATAGCATTGAACGGTTCTGCCACAATATAGCCGTCAATCTTTTTCCCGGTCAGAGCAACCGGCATATCCGGAGGCGGAAGCACAAATATGTTGGTTTCATTATCTTTGAGCGGCGAAGTCTGGGGACGGATAACCGGCTTTAATCCTGCTTTCCGCAAGCCCATCTGCAAAATCACATTGTGCATCGAATACCAATACGGAACGGCGATCTGCTTACCTTTCAAATCCGCAAAGCTGTTAATTCCCGCATCTGCGCGTACGGTGATTGCGCTGCCATTGGTGTGATCCCATGCCAGAACCTTGACCGGAGCTTTGGTGTTGAATCGCATCCAAATCGGAATCGGCAGCAGAAAATGAACCAGATTGAACTTGCCGGTCAGAAATGCTTCTGAGAGATTCGACCAAGTCCGCACACTGATCGGCTTTTCAACCTTCAGCCCTTCTTCCTGATAATACCCGTTGGCATGGGCAATCAGCAGGGGCGCGGCATCCGTGATCGGCAGATAGCCGATACGCAGCGTTTCAGTATTTGCGGAAAATGCCTTTTGGGATGACAGTGCCGTCAGCCCCAAAGCCGCTGTCTTTAAAAAATTTCGTCGGGATATTGGTGTATTCATGCTGCATTTTATAACCCTGTTTTTATGAAATATCAACCTTATCGTATGATATTTAACATAAGTATTGGATATTTCAAGCTGATTCTTATCAAGTCTCCGGGATAACAGAAATCAGCTTAAACCTGAAAAAATAAAACGTTAAAAAATATTGCAGCTAAAGAAATTATGCGATACCATTGTTCTGAAATTCATTCCGACATATAGCTTGGCATCAACTCCTGTTGAAATATATCATAAAAATCAGCGTTCAAACAATAAAAAGGAGGAAAGTTATGAAAAAACTGATGATTCTTTGTATAACTGCGTTTTGCTTCAGCAGCGCGGCTTATGCTGATACTTATGAACCTGGCGATGATTTCACCAAGGCGAAAATTATTGTGTTGGAAAAATCTCAGACACACAGCTTTGATAAGATCGGAGATGCGGACTGGGTAAAATTTTATGCGATTGCCCAACAGCTATATAAAATCAGAACGCTGAATCCGAGCTATGATTGCGATACGAGGATTGAACTTTATAATATTGACGGCATTACACTGCTGCAATTCGCAGATGATGGAATCAAAGGGGAGGAAGAACTTATTGAGTGGAGATGCCCGAAAAACGGCGTGTATTATGTAACAGTAAAAAATGTCAATCCGAACATTGTCGAGACAGTTGTGAACTATGATCTTGTCATATCTCAGCCTACCGCGCCTTACAGCGGGCGGATTGAGGGAACAGTGAAAGATTCTGTAAACAAACTGCCGGTCGGAGATGTGATCATAACGACCACTCAGAGGCGTTCCGCGCTCAGTTCCCCGAATAACGGATATTATGACATGGAAAATCATCCGGCGGACAACTACACGCTGACCGCCCAAGCAGACGGTTATCAGCTTTTTACTGTTTCAGGAACTCTGAGCGCATCAGGCGTGGACAAGCATGATATTTTATTATGCCCTTTGACCGTTAAAAAGGGCGATCTCAACGGCGATGATGCTATTGATCTGAAAGATGTACTTCTGGCATTGAAAATTCTTGCAGGACTATCGGAAACTTGCTGCGATAATACAGATGTCAACGGCGATAACAAAGTCGGCATGGAAGATGTGATTTACATCCTGCAAAGAGTGGCAGGATTAAGATAGTCAGACGTTATTGATCACTGATTTTATTGATGTGAATTGGTGGAGGCGGCGGGAGTCGAACCCGCGTCCGAAAGTATTCCATTTGGGCGTCTACATACATATCCCGAATTTTAATTCTCGCCCGTCAAAGACTCCTTCGAGCCGGATTCTTTAATAGGCAAGCCTGCTGAATTTCGCTCATCCTGCCACAGGCAGATCAGGGTTTGCTATCCCGCTAAGTCGTCGCCCTTATTGAGTCCGCGAGAAGAGACTCAACAGAACGTCAGCTGCAATTAAGCAGCTAAAGCGTAGTTATAATCGTCTGCGATTATCTTTATTTCCCACCATTTAACGATTGGCAGGGCAATCGGTATGCAGCCAAAACTTCTGTACCCCCGTCGAAGCCATTTCGCCCCCATGTCGGAACATGAGGCAGACTTGATAAATACTAATATATAAACATTCAGATAAATTGTCAAGCTTATTTTTTTAGCTTCCGAAGATCGGGGAGATAAAATGTGCCAATGCGGAAAAGGAGTTTGACAAAGTAAAAGTATGGGTGTAAATAAAAATTATCTCCGATAGCAGAAAATTGGACAGCCAATTGATGGAAATGTTTCGGTTATGGAATCGGCAAAGTGGTGAAATGCGATTACTGCAAAGATCGGATAGTTGACACAGGGGGGATGTTGATAAATAATTTTCTGAACGGCATAGGATATTATGCCAAAGCGCATCAGGTCATTTTAAAACACCGATTGTGGCCTTATATGATGATTCCGGGAATCCTGAGCCTGTTGTATGTGCTGGTTTGGGTGATTGTCGGTTCGATATATTTTCCGGATATTTCAACCTATATCACAGACAATTGGCTGCCGAACTTTATGAAGGGCGGAATCACGCAGATTCTGACCTCTATGCTCTTATGGATTTTTCTGATATTGATCGGCTATCTGACCTACAAGCCTGTGATTATGATTCTTTTCTTGCCGGTACTGGGATATTTATCCGAAATAACAGAAAAAGTTGTTTATCAGCAACCGATTCCTGACTTTGATGTCAAAGAACTCATCAGACTCGGCATCAGAGGGCTTTATCTGAATCTGAGAAATCTGGCAAGAGCGATCCTTTTTTCCATTCTGGCATGGCTGCTGATCATTATCCCGATTATCGGGGGAGTCGTGTCCCCCATCATCATTGCGCTGATTCAGTTTTACTATGACGGATTCGGGCTGATGGATTATACGATGGAGCGCAGAGGGCTTTCTGCTGCGGAGAGTATCCGATTTATCAAAGCGAACAGGGGAAAAGTGATGGGTGTCGGGAGCGGATTTATGCTGATGATGGTGATTCCGTTTCTGGGGTGGTTTGCCGCGCCGTCTTACGGGACAGTTGCGGCAACACTTGCGGCAGCGGAGAGTATTCCTTTGAAAAAATGATTTTCCACGTCTTAACACTTCTTTCATCTCTTGCCTTTGCAAATTCAACGTGTTATTATCGGAAAACAGACCGTTTATCAATAGTCTGCCAAATTTATTTTCAGAGCTACTTTCAGAAAAAGGGTGAAGGAGATAGAATCTATGAAAAAAAGAATGTTTGCGATAATAGTGTGCCTGTCGGTATCGGTGAGCATCGCCTATGCCGCAGGAGAAAAAGAATCATCCAATGTTTTCAAAGTCTTGGACATCAGCGAACGGACGTATGATAACGGTCCGGCTATCGGCGTTTTACTATCCGAACCGATGGAACCGACAGTCCGCCACGACGATCATCTGCGAATCAGCAGCCCCAAAGATTTGCTCAAAAGCGCGTGGGTATTGTCCGATGATCGCAGAACCTTATATTTTCCTCATGTAGAAGCTGAGACCCAGTATTCTGTTACGGTATTGGAATCCCTGAAATCTGCTTCGGGGAAAACCTTGGGCAAGCGCGAAAGCAAAAATGTTACCACGCGCAAAGTTACGCCGATTGTGAGCTTTGCCAGTACCGGACTTTTGCTTCCGGCAAAGATGAGTCAGGGCTTGCCGATTGTTACAGTCAATGTCAAAGCCGTAAATATCGAATTTTTCAAAATAAACGAGAATGCGTTCACGACATTTATCAACTGGGACAAGACCAGCGGCAAGCAGGAAAATTACGAACTGATGAAGCTCAAAGAGTTCGGTAAGATCGTGTATTCAGGGCGGTTTGATTTGGATGCGCCGCCGAACAAGCGCGTGGTCTATCATATTCCCATAGAAACCGTTGAGCAGTTGCAGAAACCGGGCATTTATCTTGCCGTCATGCGCGAACCCGGCGAATTTGCAGATCATTATCAGGCAACGTATTTTTTAGTTACGGATATTGCCCTTCATGCCCGGATTTATGCCAATGAATCTGTGGTTTTTGCATCTTCTTTGAAAGCCGGAACGCCGTTGTCCGGCGTCAAACTCAATTTTTATGATGTGAACGGCAAGCCGGTCGGCGAAGGCATTACAGATGAAGAAGGCAAATATCGCCATCCTGAAAAACTTACGACTAAGGTGCAGTTAATCAGAGCCTCCCGCGATAATGAGGCAGGCATTTTGCCCTTGAATATTCCCGCCTTAGATATGAGCGAATTTGATCTGGGCGGCAGAAGTCAGAGAATCCGGGAAGTGTTTATTTACAGCCCCAGAAATATCTATCGTCCCGGTGAAAAAATGACGGTATCCGGGCTGCTCAGAAATTATGACGGAAAACCCACTGATGCCCTGCCCCTCAAAGCCAATCTTTACCGCCCGGACGGAAAAGAGGCAAAAACCTTTACATGGCATGTTCAGAAGCTTGATGCGGATATGGGCTATTATCAGACGGATATAGACCTGCCCAAAGACGCTCAGACCGGCAAATGGCTGCTCAAAGTCTATGATAATCCGGCGTTGAAATCGCCTGCCGGGGTGTATGAATTTCATGTGGAAGATTTTCTGCCTGAGCGCATGAAATTGGATTTATCTTCAGATGAGCCTTTTCCCGGACCTGAAGATGATGTGGTCATCAAAATTTTGGGGCAGTATCTTTACGGTGCTCCGGCGTCTGAAAACAATTTCACTGCCCGAATCCGCGCCAAAGCCAAGCGCGAAATCTTCCCGGATAAGCTGAAAGGCTTTGAATTTGGGGATAGCAAAGATGAAAAATACAAAGATTTCTGGGAAGTTGAAGAGCAGAAATTAAACCAGCAGGGCGAAGGCGAGTTGACCATCACCTCGCGGTGGCAGGAAATCAAAAGCCCAGTGGCGGTCAAAGCGGTGGTGGATTTGTTTGAAACCGGCGGGCGTCCGGTTACACGCGGCATTGAAAAAATTGTCTGGCCCGCCGAAACGCTGATCGGTGTCCGCCCCTTGTTTGAAAAGAGCGCGGATGAAGGCGCGGTGAAGTTTGAAGTGGTCAAAATGGGGCAGGATGGCAATCTGCTTGCCGCCTCTGATCTGATTGTTGATCTGATCAAAGAAGACCGGGATTATTACTGGGAATATTCTGACTCTGACGGATGGCGGTATCGTTATTCTGAGAAAAATTATCTGTTTCAGACCGATTCGCTCAAACTTGACGCGGGAAAGCCCACGCCATACACCATTCAGTTGAAAAGCGGTCTGTATGTACTTTCCATCAAAGACCCGGCAACCAACATCATTACCAGTCTGAGATTTCATGTCGGATCATGGTATTGGTACGGCGATAATCAGGACAAAGCTGCCCGCCCGGACAAAGTTTTGCTGAAACCGGATAAGCCTTCGTATCGCCCCGGCGATGTCGTAAAGCTTACGGTTACGCCGCCGTCTGAAGGCGAGGCATTGATTGTGGTGGAAGGTGAAAAACCGATCTGGATCAAACGCGCCAAAGTATCGCCCAAAGGCACGGTCGTTGAAATTCCAATTGGCGCAGATTGGGACAGCCATGATCTGCATATCAGCGCAATCGTATTCCGCCCTGCTGCTGCCAAAGAAAAAATCACGCCGAACCGTGCTATCGGCTTGGTTCATCTTCCTTTGGACAGAAGCGAACGCAAATTGAGTGTTAAAATTGACGCGCCGGATAAAGCCGTGCCTCAGAGTCCGTTAAGCGTCAAACTGCGTCTTGACCCCTCCCCCGCCCCCTCCCCGAAACGGAGAGGGGAGACCTTTGTTACTGTGGCGGCAGTGGATGTGGGGATTCTGAACATCACGGATTTCAAAACGCCCGATCCTTTCGGCTGGTTCTTTGCGCCCCGTCATTTTGACGTGAACAGCTATGATATTTATGCCAAAGTGATTGAATACATGGATGGCAGACTGCCGAACCTGCGATTTGGCGGTGATATGGATACTGCCGGAGGCAAACCGCCGGAGACCAAAATCAAGCTGCTCTCGCTGTTTCAGGCGCCGGTGAAATTTGACGATAAAGGTGAAGCAGTTGTAACCTTTGATTTGCCGGATTTCAACGGACGCATTCGGCTGATGGCGATTGCTTTCGGCAAGGACAGCTTCGGTTCTGCTGAAAAAGAAGTAACCGTCGCAGCACCTGTGGTTGCCGAACTTGCCACGCCCAGATTTTTAGCACCCGGTGATACCGCCGAATTTACGCTGGATGTGCATAATTTAAGCGGCGCGGATAAAAACATCAAACTTAAAATGACTGCCAGTGAGCCGCTTACGCTTGAAAAAGGTGAGCAGACAGTTCAATTAAAGGATAAGCAAAAGGCGATTCTGCGATTTCCGGTCAAAGCCACAGAAAGCTTCGGGGGCAGTAAAATCATCCTCAAGCTTGAAGGCGAGGGAATCAAACTGAGCCGGGATTGGCAGGTGGGCGTCAGACCCGGCTATCCGGCAACTGCCCGAAAAGTCCAGAAAATTCTTAAAGAAGACAAAAGCTTCACGCTGGATGATCGGCTGGTGGCAGATATGTTTTCTTCAACCGTAGATGCGGCGGTTAAGATTTCGCCGACGATTTTCTTGGACATCCGAAACGCCATGCACAATCTGCTGACCTATCCTTACGGCTGTTTAGAGCAGACCAGCAGCGGCGCATATCCGTTGCTGTATGCGACTCCGGAGCGGATTACTCAGTTCAATCTCCGTTCAATCACGCATGAGGAAAGAATTAAGCGGCTTCAGGCAGGCATTGATCGGCTTGCCACCATGCAATTGCCTTCGGGCGGATTCGGGTTGTGGAACAAAAGCGGACCTGAAATGTCATGGCTTACCGTGTATGTAACGGATTTTCTGCTTCAGGCAAGAGAGCAGGGCTTGAGCATGTCCGAAGCCATGCCGGATAATGCCTTGAAACGACTTGAACATTATCTGAAAAACGGACCTCCGGCAGACTCATTTTACGGGGGAAATAAAGAGCGGGAACATTCGGAATTTGCCATCCGCGCTTATGCTGCGTATGTTTTAGCTAAGGTGAACCGTGCGCCTTTGGGAACATTGCGTCCGCTCTATGATAATCATCACAAAAAAGCCGGATCATCGCTGCCATTGGCGCATATTGCGATTGCCTTAAAAAAGATGGGCGATACCAAGCGGGCTGGCGAGGCATTGAAATTATCTGCTGCAAAACGCTGTGAAAAATACGGCTACTGGGGCGATTACGGCAGCCTTGTGCGCGATCTGGCACTGACTATTACGCTGATGATTGAAAACAAATCAGAAAATGTCGAAGGCTTTGAAAAGATGCTGCTGGATTTGGGTAATGAGATGCGGGATCGCAAATATTACAGCACACAGGAACAATGCGCCATCTTCAGAGCCGGTATTGCTTTAGACCTTTCAAGCGATAAAGTTTGGAAAGGCAAGCTTGCCGTGGCAGGCAAAGAAACGGTTTTGGAGAAAAAAGGCGCGCATGTCTTTACGCCGAGCATTCAGGAAATCAAATCCGGCGTTTCTTTCTTTTCCGAAAGCGAGCAGATGCTGTATGCTTCGGCAGTGGTCAGCGGTTACACCAAAACACCGCCGCCCAAAGACGATAGCAGAATCACACTTGTGCGAAAGCTCTATGATTTGCAGGGACAGCCGATTCAGAAGACCGAATTTAAGGTCGGTGAGATGCTGCTGGTTCATGTCAGAGTATTATCCAAAGAATGGCTGCCGGACGGGCTGGTGATTGATCTGCTGCCTGCCTGCTTTGAGATTGAAAACCAGAATCTCAAACATGCGATGAAAATGGAAGATTTTCAGATTGAAGGCAAGACCATTTCCCAGTGGAAAGAAGCATGTCCGGTAATCCATGAGGAATATCGGGATGACCGGTATGCGGCATTTCTGCAATTGAGCCAAAACTATGCCGCGCATCTGTTCTATCTGGTGCGGGTGGTCAGTCCCGGAACATTTGCCGTGCCGCCGACGATGGCAGAATCCATGTATCGCCCTGAAATTCGGGGAATCGGAGAGACTTCGCCGCAGATTAAGGTGTTGAATAAGAGCAATTAGTTGTGAAAACCCATTCACCCTCAAAGCCTCTTTGAATTGACAGGACTTGAGGGTGAATACGTTTTTGGGTTATTGAAGCGTTCGATATGATCTGTGATTCATAAATAATCGGTAACTAGTGCTTTGTCAATTTTAAATTGCATGATAATATTGTTCGGTGTATCCTCATTGAAATTATATTTTCAGGGATGATGTAAGTACCTGTCCGCAATTTTTTTGATATTTTGTAGGGGCAATCCCCTGTGATTGCCCTGCTGCGAGGGTAAG
>DYRC01000419.1 GCA_020718925.1 Desulfonema limicola | reverse complement strand
AGATCATGCCGGTTGCCATGATGGCTCTCAATTCCGAAGCAAATATAAAGCCTTCTTTGGTTTTAGCATAATATAAAGGTTTGATGCCCAGAGGATCACGGGCAAGAATCAGTTTCTGTTCCGATTTATCATAAATAGCCAGCGCAAACATGCCGTGCAGATGGTCAAAACAATCTGTTCCCCATAATTCAAACGCATACAGAATGGCTTCGGTATCGCAATTGCTTTGAAACTGTATGCCGTCAAGTTCCATCTGTCGGCGCAATTCAGGATAATTGTATATTTCTCCGTTAAAGACAATCCAATCGCCGGTTCGCGGATTTTGCATCGGCTGATGCCCTGCCGAAGACAAATCCAGAATCGAAAGACGGCGATGTCCCAACGCAAGAAATCCGGCAGGAACATAAGATGTCTCAAGTCCGTTATCATCGGGTCCCCGATGCGCCTGCGCCTTGTTCATCGCCTGCAACCCTGCTATGACCTCTGTGGGGTTTTTCCCAAAAATGCCCGCTATGCCGCACATAATTTCACATCCCTGTCTCTGCAAATTTTCTGTTATTCAGGCAGATGTTCATTGAGCAGATTCAGCACCACATCATACTCAAGTTCATCTATTGCTTTGCTAATACTATTAATCGTTTGTTCTGTCAACACACCGGACAGCGATGATTGCTTTTCTTCCCAGATACTCACAGCGTTCAAATCAAATCTGCCTAACAGATCACGAAATTCCGGGAGCCAACCCGTACCTAACCCCCCAGCCCCCTTCCCTGAAAGGGAAGGGGGAGAACTCCCCTCTCCTTTCAGGGGAGGGGTTGGGGGTGGGGTAATATCGCCGATCAGTTTGGCAAACGGCTGCCTCAAAACCTCAAGTTGTTGTTTTGCTGCTGCTATATCCTGATTTTTCAAGGCTTTTTCTATCTCTGCGGACATTGCCTGCAAATTTTCAGCCCCGATTGTTCCGAAAAGACCTTTCAAGGTATGCGCCTGACGCTCGGCTGCCTGCCAGTCTTCAGATTCGATTTCAGAACTCAGCCCTTCTGCGCCGGTGCGATATTCTTCTGCAAACTGTTTCAGCAATTTGCGGTATAATTCAACACGTCCACCGAGCCTTCGCAATGCGGTTTTAATTTCCAAACCCTCAATAGCCGGGATTTCAGGCATCTCTTCAGGCGCGGGTGTTGTTTGCGGCGGCGGAATATGTTCGGAAGGCGTTGCTATGTTTTTATGATACCGCTCCAATAAGCGATAAAGCAACTCCGGTTCTATGGGCTTGTTGATATGGTCATTCATGCCGATCTGCCTGCATTTTTCACGCTCTTCCTGCATGGCATGCGCTGTCATTGCCGCTATCGGCAGATGATGATAGCGAGGATCAGCGCGCAGCCGTCTGGCAGCTTCATACCCATCCATGACCGGCATCTGTATATCCATCAGCACCAATTCATAATAGTCCGGGGGCGCGGCGTCAAGACGCTGAATGGCTTCTAACCCGTTATTTGCCAAATCCGTCTGAACCCCGCAGATACTCATCAATTCAATGGCAAGCTGCTGATTGATGGGATTGTCCTCTGTCAGCAACACACGCATACCGTACAGGTTGGGGGATTCTTTGGTGAATGAATCAGCATCAGAGACATCCTCCGGGGCAATTACAAACGGAATTTCAACATGAAACACCGTTCCCTGTTCAATGATGCTCTCTACCCAGATACTGCCGCCCATGAGTTCTGCAAGTTTCTTGGAGATAACCAATCCGAGTCCGGTGCCGCCGTATTTGCGGGTGGTTGAGCCGTCAGCCTGAGTAAATTCCTTAAACAACGAAGATAGTTGCTCCGGGGTCATGCCAATGCCGCTATCGGAAATTTCAAAGTGCAAAGTACAACGTGCAACGTTATCAGACAAATCATTTTGCACTTTACACGTTGCACTTTGCACTTTCATCCTGACATATCCCTGATGTGTGAATTTCACCGCATTTGACAGCAAATTGGTGATGATCTGTCCGAGCCTCAGCCCATCGCCTATCAGCGTATTTCCTTTTTCAGGAAATATATTATCTGCATACTCTGATAAAAGCTCAATGCCTTTTTCCAGCGCACGCGGCGCCAGCAACGTCATAGAATTTTCCAATACATTTTTAAGACTGAAGCCTGTCTGTTCCAATTCAAGCTTACCGGCTTCGACTTTGGAAAAATCTAAAATATCATTGATGATGCCGAGCAGAGATTGTGCGGCAGTATGAATTTTGCTGATATGATCCCGCTGATAATCGTTCAGTTCAGTGCGTAATGCCAGATATGCCATGCCGATAATGGCATTCATCGGAGTTCGGATTTCATGGCTCATATTTGCCAAAAACATGGTTTTGGCGCGGGCAGCTTCTTCTGCTTTTTCATTGGCTGCCTCAAGATCGGTCTGAATTTTCTGACGGTTATAAATATCATCCTCAATCGCCTGTGTCATGCTGTTGAAGGTTCGTCCGAGCGAAATAAATTCCTCCATGCCGGTGTTCAGACTCACTCTGATCGTATAATCACTTCCTGCGATGCGTCCGGCAGCACCGGCAAGGCGGGCTATCGGCTTTAACACATGCTTCTGAATCACATTCAACGATATGATGACCATGACGATGGTGCATATCATGGTAAGAATTGATAATAAAATCCAATGTTTCAGACTGTTATCCGCATCCCGGACATCATTGTTGGTGCGCTGATCGGTGATTTCGGTCAGTTTTTCAACTGCCAGTGATAGCGCAGCCGTAAGTTTGTTGTATTCTTCTGAATGCACCATGCGGATAGCAAATTCCAACTGAGGTTTGCCATCATCAACAAAATCCTGTTTTTCCGGATCATAAAGCCCCTGAGTTGCCGCAAAAGCAATCTGCTCAATTTTCTTCATGGATTCGGTAATGGCAAAAATCGTCTGAAGACTGTCCATTTCATCTTTGCCGAATCCCATAGACTGCATCTGTGCAGATAATGACTGAGGTTTTCCGCTTTCGGGAATCTGATGAGAAATCTGCCCTGAGATAACCTGATCCCAGTAGGTGGAGGAATTATATCCGAGCGGCGCAGGCTTCTGACCTTCCCGGATGGCTAAAATATCGTAATA
>DYRC01000418.1 GCA_020718925.1 Desulfonema limicola | reverse complement strand
ACCGGACGCATCAAATTTCTGAATCCGGCGGTTTTTGGTGTCTGATACATAAATATTTCCCTGACTGTCAATCGCAATGCCTTCAGGATTGTCAAACTGACCATGCCCTGTCCCCTGACTGCCGATTACCGCAAGAAATTTTCCATTCGCATCAAATTTCTGAATCCGGTTGTTGAGCGTATCCGCCACATACACCGTGTTATCAGCATCAACCGCCACCGCGTAAGGCGTATCCATCTGCCCGTTATCACTGCCCGGCAATCCCCATTGGGTGATAAACGCGCCTGCCGGATCGAATTTCTGAATGCGGTGATTATTGGTATCTGCGATATACACAGAACCCTCTTTGCCGATTGCCGCGCCTCTGGGCTTTTCAAACATGCCCGGATTGCTGCCCAGACTTTGCCATGCAGAAACAAACACGCCGTTTGAAGCAAATTTCAGAATGCCGCGCCGATTCGCGTCTGCCACATACAGAAATCCGTTTTTATTTACCGTAATGCCGGAAGGGGAATAAAACTGCCCGCTGCCGAATTTGGCAAGAAATTTTCCATTGAGATCAAATACCTGAACCCGCTGATTCAGAATGTCGCCGACATAGACCGAATTATTGAACACAGCAATTCCGTAAGGCTGGCGGAATTGTCCGTCTCCGCTGCCTTCACTGCCCCACCTGCTGATAAATTTTCCATCTGAATCATACTTCTGAACGCCGTTGTTTTTCATGTCCGTAACATAGACAAATCCGCTATCCGTTGCAATGCTGTCCGGCAGAGGAAACTGCTCATTGCCATCGCTGCCGTTATCTGTCCATCTGCGTATTTTGCGCCCGTCAGACGTGAATTTATACACCCGGCGATGATAAGAATCTCTGAGCCAGACCGTATCTTTGTTGTCAATCGTGATATTTGAAGGGTTGAACGACTCGGCGTCTTCGGGAAATCTGCACTGCCATTCGGAGATAAATTTCCCATCTCCGGTAAATTTCCGTACATTGTCATATCCTTCGCAGATCACATACACAAGTCCCGCGCTGTCAATCGCAATACTTTTCGGCGGATATATCCGGTTAAGCGGATTCCATTCGGTTATGAAATATCCGTCAGCCGTGAATTTTTGAATGCGGTAATTTCCTTTATCTGCTACATACACATAACCATCGCTGTTCACCGCCGCATTCATAGGCTGTGAGAAATACCAAGGCTGAGGCAGCCCGGGCCACAATTGCTTGAATTTGTATGTTTCTTCTCCGTAACTCAGGCAGGGAAGAAATATGAGAAATAAAACGATAACAAAATGATAACAGGATCGGCGGTTCATGGCTTCAGGCACTCCTTTTTTATTTTAGGCGGCTCACCTATTTCAAACCTTTGGCATTCAGATACTGACCGTATTTTTTATCCGTGTAAAGGATATGATTGGTCAGCCAGTCTTTTAAGAAATTTCCGGTCTCGACCGTCAGCGACATTTTGGTGCTGTGGAATTTCTGATCAAGTTCTATGGCTTTTTTTGCCAGTGCATCGTGTTCTTTTTTATGAGCCAAAATATCCGGATAAGCGTTTTTCCTCATCAGTTCTTCTTCGGCAGAAAAGTGGACTTTTGTGTAAGCCACCAGATCGGTCAGCACTTTTCCCACAACTTCCCGCCCTTTTCCGGAGAGCATGGCTTCAAACAAATCATTGAGCATTTTGACAAGCTTTTTATGCTGCTCATCCATTTCCGATACATTGACGCTGTAACGATCCTCCCAAGTAAAAAACGCCATCTCACACCTCCTGTATTTTTTTAGGAAAATCAGGAATCAGAACAGAACGTTTCAATTTTCCATCTGAATTGTAAAACGTGATATTTCCTTTTTTATCACAAGTCCAAAATTCTTTTGCTCCGGCTTCAAAATACAATCGCCCCTTGTAAAGCATCTTTGCTTTTGAATTTCCCGGAGACATGACTTCCACACAGATTTCCGGCGCAACAGGGCTGGCTGCTTCTTTCTTCACCTTTTCAAACAGGCGAGCAGACATCCAGATCACATCGGCAACTTTGACATTTTCAGAGGTTTTTATAGGGAACTCCTGTAGAGTTCTTCCTTTTTTCATCAGAGATTTGATCATATCTGTAATACAATCCTGAAACGCAATATGCCAGATGCTTGCCGGACTCATCGTAATTTCTCCCAATTGACTCAACTCAACTTTATAAGGCAAATCCCGCAATATAGGGTCTCTGCACACCTGCTGCCAGTTCATAGCCGATTCCTCTTCTCAGGTGGAAATCTTTGAAAAATCCGCAAACATGCCGAACATATCCGCAATTTTTCTCAGCAATGCCAGCCGGTTATTCCGAACTTTCGCATTATCTGTCATCACCATCACGCTGTTGAAAAACGCATCTACCGCCGGGCGCAAAGACGCAATTTCTGACAGCGACAAATCAAACGCGCTGTTATTTTTCAAGACCTTTTCTTTCACCGCTTTATATGCCGAATACAGCCCTTTTTCGCTTTCATGCTCAAACAGCTTTTCATCTACGATTTTTTCAATTTCCTCAGTCCCGGCGTCTTTTCGGATAATATTGACCACCCGCTTGAAGGCAATTGCCAATGGCTCGAAATCCGGTTTGGCTTTGAGATTTTCCAACGCTTTGACCCGATTCCAGACATTCGGCACATGATCCACCGTAACATCGGACACCGCCGCCACCACGTCTTTTGAATATCCGTCTTCAGTCAGGATATGCGTCATGCGGTTTTGCAGAAAGGTATAAACTTCCTCAGATACTTTGCGAATCTGCGCCACATTCATTTTGCCGAAAAACGAGAGACTTTTTTCAATCATTGCCATCAGCGAAAAAGAGAAGTTTTTTTGCAGCATAATTTGGATAATGCCGATAGCCTGACGCCGGAGTGCGTAAGGATCAGACGCTCCGGTCGGAATCAGCCCCGCACTGAAGCAGCCGCAAATCGAATCGGTCTTATCCGCAATCGCAACAATTGCGCCGACGATGGTTTCAGGCAGAGGTCCGCCGGAATAGGTCGGACGATAATGCTCTTCAATGGCTGTTGAGACCTCATGCGGCTCTTTGGCGGCATTGGCATACACTCTTCCCATAACACCTTGTA
>DYRC01000070.1 GCA_020718925.1 Desulfonema limicola | reverse complement strand
GGAACTTAAAGAAACAGATATATATCGTTGGGAGCTTTCCAAAACCGGCAATATGCTGGTGCCGGGAAGGCTTTATGCCAGCGAATCCATGCTGGAAGACATCAAGCGCGAAGAAACCTTGAAGCAGATGGCAAATGTGGCGTGTCTGCCGGGCATTGTGGAAGCATCTATGGCGATGCCGGATGTGCATCAGGGCTATGGCGCACCTATCGGCGGCGTGGCGGCGTTTGACTGGGAAGACGGAATTATTTCTCCGGGAATCACGGGCTACGACATCAATTGCGGGGTGCGTCTTGCCGCAACGCATCTTGAGGAAAAAGACATCAGACCTAAATTGGAAGAACTGGTCAACGCCTTGTATCGGCATATCCCGTCCGGCGTGGGGTCAACGGGTTCGGTGAAATTGTCCAAAGATGATGAGAAAAGGGTGTTGCGCGAAGGCAGTCAATGGGCAGTCAAGCAGGGCTTCGGCGAAGACTCGGATGTGGAAAACACCGAAGATCAGGGTTGTTTATCTCATGCAGACCCGGATACAATCAGCGACCGGGCATTGGAGCGCGGCAAAAAGCAGCTCGGAACCTTGGGATCAGGCAACCATTTCCTTGAAATCGGCATTGTCGAAGAAATTTATGATCCGGACGTGGCGCAGGTATTCGGGCTTTATCCGGGGCAGATGACCGTGATGCTTCACTCCGGCTCTCGCGGGCTGGGCTATCAGGTTTGTGATGATTTTTTGGCGATGATGAGCAAGCATGTTAAAACTCTGCCGTTTCATCTGCCGGATCGGCAACTTGCTTGCGCTATGATTCAATCAGAACAAGGGCAGCAATATTACCGGGCAATGGCGTGTGCGGCAAATTATGCGTATGCCAACCGCCAGATTCTGATGAGCCAAGCCAAAGAAGTGTTATTGCGGGTATTCGGCATGGGTCCAAGAGATTTGGGCATGAGATTGGTGTATGATGTCTGCCACAACATTGCCCGAAAAGAAACGCATCTGGTGCAGGGGAAAAAGCAGGTGGTCTGTGTTCATCGGAAAGGCGCGACCCGGTCTTTCGGTCCCGGACATGAAGCAATTTCAGAAAAATACAGAAGCGTAGGTCAGCCGATTCTGATTCCCGGCGATATGGGAAGAGCGTCGTATGTTCTGGTCGGAACGCAGAAGGCGATGGAAGAAACTTTCGGCTCCACTTGTCATGGCGCGGGGCGGAGATTGAGCCGCACCGCTGCCAAAAAAGCTTCCAAAGGGCGGGCAATTCATCGGGAATTGGAGGATAAGGGGATTCTGGTGCGGTGGACAGACAGAGGCACAATGTCTGAAGAAATGCCGGATGCGTATAAAAATGTGTCTGAGGTGGTGAACATAGTCCACACCGTGGGAATTTCAAGGAAAGTGGCAAAGTTGAGACCTGTGGCGGTGGTGAAGGGATAAACATGATGTTTCAGGAAAATGCCGAAGTTCTGCACAATGAGTGTATCGGCGCGGATTATTACAAAATAGGGCTGAAGTGCGTATCAGATTATTCCATCGCCAAGCCCGGTCAGTTTCTGATGGTAAAAATTGCAGACGCGCCTCTGCTGCGCCGTCCTTTTTCTATTCACCGACTGCTTGCATTGAAAGGGAAGCAGCAAGGGCTTGAATTGTTGTATAAAGTTGTGGGAACAGGCACCAAAAAGCTTTCTTCATACAACGCCGGAGATAGTCTTGATCTGCTGGGTCCTTTGGGAAACGGCTTTGATATTCCCGAAAATATGAAAGGCGTGTTTATTGTCGGCGGCGGGGTCGGCATTGCGCCGTTGTTTTTTTTGGCGTCATTTCTGAAAGATAAAGGGCGTGATCTGTCTGCATTCCGGGTATTTATCGGATGTCGCTCAGATGATGATCTGTTGTGCAGGGGTGATTTTCTGGAATTGGGCATGAGTGTGCAGTTCACCACAGATGACGGCAGTTCAGGAGAAAAAGGCTTGATCACCGAACCTTTGGAAAGAGCTATTCTTCAGCAAAAGCCGGATATGGTCTATGCCTGCGGACCGACGCCGATGTTGCGCGAAACCGCCCGGATTGCGGAAAAACATGCCATTGCCTGTCAGATTTCCATTGAAACCATGATGGCTTGCGGCATGGGCGCGTGTCTGGGCTGCGTGGTTCACAGCAAAGCGCATCCTGATACATATTTTCATGTGTGCAAGGATGGTCCTGTGTTTGATGCAAAGGACATCAGATTTTAATCTCTGGGTATATTCCCCGCTGCTTGCGGCGGGGTAGTTCATTGATAAACATCAGCCATCCATCTTCTGCTGACATCAGAAGAAACCTGACTTTTTCAATAAAACAAGATATTTTTAAGCAAGCAAGCAGCTTTATCTTTTACTGTCTGAACCAAGATTCACAGGATTAAAAGATTGCCATGATTGTTCACATACGAAAAGACTGTTGTAAAATAAAATTATTTATGCTACCCTATGTCATGAGAAAAAAATACACAGGTGAGAATGCCGGATAAGCGGGGTATATCCGCTTCATCTGATTCCTCACCGGATTATTCGGATGATAACAGAGATGAAAGATATTTATATTACGCATTATTTCTGATAAATTTCAAAATCAGAATTGCTGCTGATTTATGCTTGACAAAAAATAAAATAAAATATAATTATGTTATACTTACAAATCAGGAGAGTTGCATATCTGAGCGATTCGTTGAATGAATATTCATCCGGCTTATAAGCTGGGAGAGCTGCATAAGCGGTTCGTGAGTCAGGATATCCCGGCTATATTATTATATTTTATTTGTACCGTCATGCTGAATAAGATTTGGTATGACGGTATTTTTTTTAAGGGGGGAAGTTTTAATGTATCTGTTATATCTGGAAAAATCGTAGGAAGACCTTTTGAAGAATTATTTTTTCAGAGCAGAGAGGAGAATGATGAGCGACCATGTTCATTGATTTTTTTTACAATCTTAAAAATTCCGGCATTCCGGTCAGTCCTACGTCATTTCTGACACTTCAGAAAGCACTGAAACTGAGGCTGATAAATTCCCTCAACGATTTTTATACGGCTTCCAGAGCCATTCTGATCAAAAGTGAGCGGTATTTTGATCTGTTCGATCAGGTCTTTGCCCATTGTTTCAAAGGCGCGGACATGCCGGATATGGAAGAGTTCGAGCTTGATGATATTGCAAGGGGATTGCTTGAAGACTGGCTTAAACATCCGAAACTATTGGCTGACGCGCTGGGCATTGATGAGAAAGCCCTGAGCAAACTCAGTCCTGAAGAACTGATTGAATATTTCAAAGAGCGGCTTAAAGAGCAGACCGGGCGGCATGATGGCGGAAGCAAGTGGATCGGAACCGGCGGAAGATCTCCGGTCGGGCATTCAGGGCATCATCCGGGCGGAATGCGGGTGGGCGGCGTGTCGCGCAATAAATCCGCCATCAAAGTGGCAATGGAACGGCGATACAAAGATTATTCCCTTGAAGGACCTCTGACACAGGCGATGGTGGGGGAAGCATTGAAACGCCTTCGCAACATGGTTCCGTCAGGTCCCAAAGATAAGGTCAATGTTGACGCCAGTATTTATCAGACCATGAAAAATGCCGGAGAAATCG
This sequence comes from Desulfonema limicola, assembly GCA_020718925.1. GTDB lineage: Bacteria > Desulfobacterota > Desulfobacteria > Desulfobacterales > DYRC01 > DYRC01. Next base: position 10,791 of record DYRC01000070.1, on the reverse strand, counting down.
AAATTGTGTTTGACCGGGGTTTGAAAGATCGGCTCAAGGTTATTTTGGCGATTGATAACGGCGGATGGTCTATGGAACCCTACATTCCGGTGGTGCAGACCGTATTTGATTATGCCAAAGCCCAGTTCAAAGATTTAAAAACGTACTTTTTTCATAACACGATTTATGATAATCTGTGGGCAGATGCGGCGCGGTATAAAAAGCCTCAGAAGATGGCGGAGTTTTCCCGCCTTGATCCTGAAACCCGGCTGGTGATGGTAGGGGATGCGAGCATGGCGCCTTATGAGCTGATGGCAGCAGACGGTTCTATTTATGTCGGAGAACGGAGCGGCAAGCCCAGCATTGAATGGCTAAAATTTCTGGCGCAGACCTTTCGGCATTGCGTTTGGCTCAATCCGGTTTCTGAAGAAATGTGGAAATATACGCACACCATCATGGCGATTCGGCAGATATTTCCCATGTTTGAATTGTCCATTGACGGACTTGAAAAGGCAATAGCACACCTGATGGCGAAAGGCAAATGAGGTATAAAATGGCAAAAAAAAGAAATAAAAAGCTCAGACAAGATAAAGGAGTCTTATCCTCTGCAAGCCAAAAGCAAGGACATTACAGTTCATTGAAAATAAATAATTTTCGTATATTTGATGAATTGGAGCTTCATGATCTGGGTAAAATCAATTTGTTTTTCGGACCGAATAATTCAGGAAAAACAAGTGTTTTGGAGGCAATCTTTACTCATGTGTGCGGACTGAATATAATTCCGGCTTTACGGCATACAACATTGACTCGTCAGGATGGTCAAATATCCGGACATTTTGATTTCGGAGAAAAAATTTTTAATTTATTCAAAAACAAAGATAAATTACCCTTAGAATTTTCCGTATCGGCAAAAGTAGGCTCGAATATTAAAGATTATATTCTAAAAACTGCATTTTGGCCGTCTTATGAATTGGCAAATCTTGACCCACTTCTGATCGGACAGCCTTCGATGAATTATTCTGGACAGAAATATGATGATAATATTATTAATCAGATAACAAAAAATGAGTCTGGTTTACAGGCAGTTAAGACTTTGCATATCGGCGAATGGAATGCCGAATTTGGCGGTAAATCTCATAAATTTGTTATAACCTTCCCACTTATAAGAGAAATATCATTACAGCCGTTTAAATTAGGGGTAATGAGTGATATACTTTCCCACCGTCAGATAGGAGCTGATCTGCGTATTTTCAGCTACCTCAAACGGTATGGAAAAATAGCTGAATTTACAACAGAAATGCAGCAAACATTTAAAGAAATTCATGAAATAGATATGATCCCATATCCTGATGGTCAAAATGGGATGATTTATATTGAGATTTCTGATAATCAGAGAATACCATTACATGTTTTCGGAGATGGGATGAGGCGTTGGTTCTTTTTGCTGGGACAGATGATAGTCTATCAGAATGCTGTCCATTGTATTGAAGAAATTGACTCGACTTTTCATCCGGGCGCTCACGCACTGTTATCCAAGCTATTGGTTAATTATGCTGAAAAATTTGATAATCAGTTATTCCTAACCTCGCATAGCATTGAGTTTACAGACGCATTTCTGAATGCGCTTTACGGAGAAAACGGAGTGATCGTTGAAAAAAATGATGATCCCGTGCGTATATTCACATTAGGACATTCACAGGAAAATAAGACAGAAATCTGGTCTTTGTCAGGGCGGGAAGCCTTTGAAAAAAGACAAAAATTCGGGCTTGATCTGAGGGGATAATGAATATTATTTTGTGCGAAGGGAAAACAGACGCTATTTTGATAAGTTATTTTCTCATAGCTGTTCATAAATATAGTTATTCAAAAAAGGAGATCGTCAAACTTCCGATTGAAAAAAATAACGAAGAGGTGAATTGGTATAGCAAAGAAGCTCATTCTCTGGCAATATGGGCTGTTGGCGGATATGACCGATTGAAGCAGTGTTTAGCTGCGGTGATCGAACGTAACGAAAGTGAAATGCGCTCGGCGTATCGTTTTGATAAAATAATTCTTATGCTCGACCGAGATACCCGTACAGATGAACAAATATTAACAGATATTTCAGTATGGTTTCAAGAAAGTAACATCAGATATAAAGCAAAAATAAAATTTGACAATTGGATAGAATGTTCCATGGCTCTCAAAAAAATGCCTACTGAAGATTATCTCATTGATATTCTGCCGCTTGTGATTCCTCCCGAAGGTGAGGGGGCTTTGGAAACTTTCTTACTCAATTCATTAAGAGATAATAGCGATGAAGATAAATCGGTTATTAATGAATCTCGTCAGTATATACAAAAAATTCAAGAGGTCTCTTATTTGAAAAAGAAACGATTTCGGGAAAAAGCATGTCTCGGTTCCGTTTTATCTGTCTTTTCTCCTGATTGGGTGTTCAGCGATATAAATAATCGGATTCGCAGTGTCAGATGGGAAGAAATTCACAACATAAACAAGGCTTTCCAAAATCTTGAATAACTCTGAAGGTTTACACTGATTCACAATATCCTGAATTTTCAGGATTTAAACTATCTCATGGAGATTATACAATTATGAAAAATTTGGTAAAGTGTATGGTAATTGCGGCAATTCTTTTGTTCGGCATGGCATCGGCTTATGCTGCTGACGTGGCTGTCAACATGGATGAAGCCAAGCTGAAGGAATTTGTCCTTCAGGTAATTAAGGAAAATCCCAAACTCATTTATGATGCGGTCAATGATTATGTGAAAGACCAGCAGAAAACCAGAGAGACGCAGGAATTTGATGAGTCTTTGAAAAAGCGGGTCAGTGATACGGCGGCTGAAAATGTGCCGGTCAAAGGCAGCGAAAAGGCTCAGATCACCATTATTGAGTATTCTGATTTCCAATGTCCGTATTGTTCCAGAGGCGCGGAATTGATGCAGGAAGTGCTGAAACGCTATCCTGAGAAGGTAAAAATAGCGTTCAAGAACAATCCTTTGAATTTTCACAATATGGCATTGCCCGCAGCAAAGGCGGCGTTGGCAGCGCATAAGCAGGGGAAATTCTGGGAATATCATGATCTGCTCTTCCAAAATTCGGCAAAACTGAGCGAAGAATTATTTTCCAAATTTGCTCAGGATTTGAAATTGGACATGACCAAATTCGAGGCGGATCGGAAATCAGAAGAGATTGCAAAACAGGTTGAGACAGAGATGAATAAAGCCAAAGAACTCGGCTTGAACGGAACGCCGTCATTCGTGGTCAACGGCGTCATCGTCCGGGGAATCAAAGGGATTGATTATTTTGCAAAAATTATTGATCGCCTTTTAACTGAACCGGAAAAGAAATAAGGTTTTCAATTTTTCAAACCATCATCAGGATCCTGTCATTTTTTCAGACAGGATCCTGAAAAGGGAGAATTATGACAACGGAAGACTCTTCCGATTTTTTCAATAAACTTTGGAAATTTTTTGCTTCGGTAAAGCTTACGATTTTTATTCTGTCCACCCTTGCAGGCACGTCAATCATCGGTACGTTGATTCCTCAGAATGAAGACCCGGCAGAATATTTTCAGCGATTCGGAAATTTTCGATATAAACTATTTGAATTTCTGAATATTTTCGATATGTACCATTCAGGGTGGTTTCGCTTTCTGATTCTGCTTCTGGGAGTCAACATCATTGTCTGTTCTGTTGAGCGGCTGTCAGCCACGTGGAAAATCATTTTTACCCGAACGCCCAATTTCAATCCGGCGCAATTCAAAACTCAGCCCGGAACAGAATTTGCCGTAAAGTTTGCACCGGACTTGTTGAAAGAAAAATATCAGGCGTTTATTGCGCGGCATTTTTCTTATGTCCGCATTGAAGAAACCCGGAAGGGCTTTTGTCTGTTTGCCGAAAAAGGGCGCAAAACGAAGTTAGGCGTTTATATTGTTCATGCCAGCATCCTGATGCTTCTGATCGGGAGCATGGCAGGCTCGATGTTCGGATTTGAGGGCTTTGTCAATATTGCTCAGGGCGATAAAACCAATGTGGTTCGACTTAAAAAAAGCAATCAGCCACATTCGCTGGACTTTGAAATCCGTTGCGATAAATTCAGCGTCAGTTTTTATGAGACCGGAGCGCCCAAAGAATTCCGATCTGCCTTAACGCTTCTGGAAAACGGCAAGCCGGTGATGGAAAGAGATATTATTGTCAATGATCCGCTCAGATATAAGGGGATTAATATTTTTCAGGCAAGCTACGGCTCTGTTCCGTCTGATAATCTGACATTAAGCTTTACCAGCAAAGCAAGCGGCATGATGTACACCAAGAAAACGACCATCGGACAGCCGGTGGATATTCCCGAAGGGCTGGGGAGTTTTGTGGTCGAACATTTTCATAAATCTTACGAGTTTATGAATCATGATATGGGCGAATGCTTTGTGGGAACCCTGACCGCGCCTGATGGAAAAAAAACAGAAGATATTGTGATGCCTCTGCGGTTTCGCGGGTTTGACAAGATGCGCCGGGGCAATGTGATTGTGGATATAGCGGACTATGAACCGCGCTATTTTACCGGGCTTCAGATTACCAAAGACCCGGGCGTCTGGGGCGTCTATGCCGGATTTATTACCATGATTATCGGCTGTTTTATCGCCTTTTTTTTATGTCATCAACGGCTGTACATTGAAGTGAACAGAAACGGAGAAACAAGCAGGGTCAGCGTTTTCGGCATGTCTGACAAAAATAAGATCGGCATGGAACAGCGCGTTAAAAAAATAGCCAAAAGCCTTGCCGGATTTGAGATTGGCGCATAAGCTATGAAAAAAATATATTGATGTTTTCCGTTTCATATCGTAAATCTTTTTCAATGTAGTTTGTTCAGCCAAATAAACCTTCACATAAGGAGAAATGATATGATGAAATGTCCTATCTGCGGAAGTGAAAATGTTACACCTTCCCACCGCCGAGGTTTGGAAAAAATTATGCAGTTTCTGTTTCCGCGTACACCTTACCGCTGTAAGGAATGCTGGAGCCGCTTCTGGACCGGTCAGTTCAAAGGCGCTGCGTTCAAAGTTGCTCTTGTCGTTGCTGTGCTGCTGTTTGCCATCTTTTATATTCTGCCGCTGGATCAGCTTTTCAAGAAAAGCAAAGACAATCAGCCTGTCAAAACCGTATCGAAAAGTATTGAAAAGCCTGACAAGGCAAAACCGGATAAGGGCGATAAGCCGCCTATTGCTGTAAAAGGCGATAATGATGATGACGATGAAGGAGACAATCTCCAAATCGCTAAAAAGACAGATGATAAGGAGCAGCCTTTTAAAAGCGAAGACTTAATTGAAGAAGCGGCAACTGTCAAAGCGGATAAATCTGCCAAACTGGTCAATCAGGTGTCCAAACCGGTAAAATCTGATAAGTCAGCGAAGGAAAAAGCGGTAAAGTCTGCGCTACAGAAAAAAACAGATGATATTTCAGATGAGGAACATGAAGCATCGCCTGCACCTCCGCAAGTAGCCAAACTTAAAGAGCCGAATGTTGAAATTCCGAAATCCGGAAAAACAGCGGCTAAAGCTCAACCCAAAGCCAAGCCAGTGCTGCCCAAAACTGAGATAAAAGCGGATGAAAAAGCGGATGAGGTGGAATCTATTGATAAAAAAGAAGAAACGCCTGTTTTGCCGACAAATTCTCCCCGAAAAATAAAGGAAATCAAGGCTAGCGCTTCTGAAAATGCGGTTGACATCGTGGTTTCAGCAGACGGTCCTATCAAGGATTATAAAAATTTCTTTCTGTTGAAAGAAACTCCGTCCAAACTCGTGGTGGACGTCAAAGGAAAATGGAAATATCTCGGAAAATTGGCATTTGATGTGGACAGTGATCTGGTCAGCAAGGTGAGAGTTGCGGAACATAACGAAAAAGGATTTTTCAGAATCGTGATGGATTTGAAGATCAGAGAAGGCATGACGCCTGTTTTTTCCGAAGATTCAAAAGGCTTGACAATTACGGTGAAAAAGTGATTCAGGTATGAGCTATTCTCTCACGGATCATACGGCAGATATCGGCATCCGCATTGTCTCGCCTGAACTGAAAACGCTTTTTGAAGAAGCCGCATACTCCATGTTCGATCAGATTACGGACATGGACGCGGTTAAGTCAGATACAGAAAAGATCATTCAGGTTGAGGGCGATGATCTGCCTGATCTCATGGTCAATTGGCTCAGAGAATTGCTGTTTTTATGGACAGGCACGGAGATGCTGATGAAACATGCCGAAGTGATGTCGCTTTCGGAAAAAGAACTTACGGCAAAACTTCAGCTTGAGCCATACAATGCTCAGAAGCATTCTATAAACAATGAAATCAAGGCAGTTACCTATCATCAGATTGATGTCAGACATGAAGCTGACGGATGGGAAACGACCATTATTTTTGATGTTTGAATCGAACTCATCGGCTTTTATGTTGAAGAGGAGATAAAACTATGATGCACACATTGGTAATAGAAGTGTCGGAAGATGTATATGAACCGCTATCAGAAAGGGCGCGGCAGACAGGAGTAACCCCTGAAGAATTTGCTGCCAAATGGCTGATGTCTGCTGTTTCTCCTATAAACGATCCTTTAGAAAATTTTATAGGAGCATTCAGCAGTAATGTGCCGGATTGGGCGGATCAACATGACAAATATCTAAGCCAAAATTTGATGAATGACGGTAAGTGATATGCTTGATTTATTTGTGGATACTTCCGGCTTCGGACATTTGGTTGATACGACTCAGTCGTACCATTCACTGACTGCAACGATTTATAAAACAGCGCGTCGGCAAGGACGGAAGTTTATCACTACCGAACATATCATTATTGAGTTGGTGGCACTTCTGACTAGCCCTCTGCGTATTCCACGAGCAGCAATGATTGCGTTTATTGAAGGAATAAAAAAGTCTCCATACGTTGAAATTGTTCATATGGACTTAGCACTGAATGAAAAAGCATGGCAGTTGCTCAAAGTCCATCAGGATAAAGAATGGAGTCTTGTAGATTGTGGAAGTTTTGTAGTCATGAAAGAGCGGGGTATCATTGAGGCTTTGACATCAGATCATCATTTTGAGCAGGCTGGCTTCATTCAATTGCTGAAATCATAGACTATATCGGGGGATTTATGCAGCAGGAAAGCAAAATTTCAGACATCACGCAACCCGCCAAAGTATCATTCTGGAATGATCCGGATAAGCGGGCGATTGTCTATCAGGTCGTAACTCTGGGCATTGTCGGGCTGATCTGCCATTATCTGTTTTCAAACACGCTCGCAAATCTTGAGCGTCAGTCCATTGCCACAGGCTTCGGATTTTTGAAAAAAGAAGCTTCTTTTGAAATCGGCGAGAGCTTAATCCGCTATTCTGCCGCAGACTCATACACTCGCGCCCTGCTGGTCGGCATACTCAATACGCTGCTGGTATCGTTTATCGGTGTGGTTCTCACGGTTTTTTTGGGAATTATCATCGGTGTGGCGAGATTATCCGAAAACTGGCTCATGGCAAAACTATCTGCCCTGTATATCGAAGTATTTCAGGATATTCCCCTGCTGCTGCAATTGTTTTTATGGTACGCCATATTTTATGAAAATCTTCCATCTCCCCGTCAGGCAATCAATCCTTTTGCCGGGTTATTTTTAAGCAATCGGGGCATGGTCTTTGCTGTTCCCGAATCTCATCCGGCATTCCGCTATGTATTTATTGCCATCATTATTGCCTGTATTTTAAGCTTTATTCTGAAAAAATGGGCAAAACAGCGGCAGGATAAAACCGGCGAAATTTTTCCGGTGTTCAGCGTATATGCCTGCATGATGCTGGGATTTCCTTTGCTGGCATGGTGGATCGGCGGAGCGCCGACAAAGATGAATATTCCTAAGCTTTCCGGCTTTAATTTTGACGGCGGCGTAAGTTTAAGCCCTGAATTTGCAGCGTTATTGCTCGGATTGGTGCTTTACACTGCCGCATTTGTGGCAGAAATTGTGCGGGCGGGCATTCAATCTGTCAGCAAAGGACAAACCGAAGCAGCAATGGCATTAGGCTTGAAGCCGGTTCTGATTCTGAATCTGGTGATTTTGCCGCAGGCGCTTCGGGTGATTATTCCTCCGCTGACCAGTCAGATGCTTAATCTTATCAAAAACAGCACCTTAGCCGTTGCTATCGGTTATCCTGATTTTGTGTATATTGCCAACACCACGATTAATCAGACCGGGCAGGCAATCGAAGGCGTTGCAATGATTATGTTTGTTTATCTGTGCTTCAGCCTGCTGACATCGGCATTTATGAATTGGTACAACAAAAAAATGGCATTGGTGGAAAGATGATAACACAGACAAACACATCGGAAGTATTGAAGCGCCCGATCATACATATCGGCGCAATCAGATGGATAAGGCAGAATCTGTTCAGCAATGTGTTTAATTCCTGTCTGAGTCTGCTGATTTTATTCGGGCTGTATAAGATTGTACCGCCGCTCGTTCAGTGGGCAATTATTAAAAGCCATTGGTTCTCAACGAGTACGGAATGCCGGGCAACCGGCGGCGCGTGTTGGTCTGTGGTTACATCCAATCTGCGTTTTATCATTTTCGGCATGTATCCCAGAGAATTGCACTGGCGTCCGGCGATTGCCATTATATTGCTGGTAATATTGCTTTTTTATTCAAAAAACCGACAGCATTGGAATAATCGGATTCTCTATATCTGGCCCATCGGAATATTTATCATGGGCTTGTTGATGAGAGGCGGGTTATTCGGGCTTGAATCTGTCGAAAGCAGCAAATGGAGCGGACTGCCCCTGACGCTGATGCTCTCTGTTTTCGGTATGTTTGCCGCATATCCGCTGGGGATTATGCTCGCGCTGGGGCGGCGGTCTAAGATGCCTGCCATCAAATCGCTTTGCATTGTCTATATTGAAATCATCCGGGGCGTGCCGCTGATCAGTATGCTCTTTATGTCGGCAATTATGTTTCCGTTGTTTCTGCCCGAAGGCATTACGATTGACAAGATTTTACGGGCGCAGGCTGCGATTATTTTATTCACTGCCGCATACATTGCCGAGGTGGTGCGCGGCGGATTGCAGGCAATTGCGCGCGGTCAGTATGAGGCTGCGGATTCGCTCGGATTGAATTATTATCACAAGATGCGGCTGGTGATTCTGCCGCAGGCGTTGAAAATCGTGATTCCGCCGACGGTCGGCATTCTGATTTCCGCCTTCAAAGATACCTCGCTCGTGGTGATTATTGCACTTTATGATCTGATGAAAACCACGCAAGCCACGCTCTCCAATCCTTTGTGGATGGGCTTTTCGGCAGAAGCCTTTATTTTCCTTGCGCTGATTTATCTGGTTTGCTGTTATGCCATGTCAAATTACAGTCGCAAACTGGAGCGCGAATTGCATAGCTGAAAACTCATAAAAAGGATGAATCCTGAAATGAGCGTCTTTGATGATCTGATATTGCGGGTTCTGAAAAAACAATCTGCCCCGCTGAAAAATCAGGATAATCCGAAACAAACCGGCGATAATATTGTTAATATCGGAAAAGAAGTTTCGGACAGCGTTGTTATCTCCGGTGATGGCAATACCGTAATTATCAACTCATCTGTCCGGTCTGAAAAAATTCAGGAGCCTCCGCATAAACAAAAGCCTCGAATAATTTATGCCGCCATCATTCTGATTGCCGTTTCAATCGGCGTAGGATTGCTGTTTATTAACGTCAGACAGATTGACAGCCGCTCGAAAATTTCCGGCTGCGTCAAAGATGCTGAGAATAAGCCTTTGAAAGATGTTGATATTAACCTTCCGAATTGTCTTTTAGTCAGAACCGGTGATGATGGCTGTTTCAACATGCAGATTCCGCCGGAATGTCAGAAGGAAAAAATCACCCTTATTGCTTCCAAAGATGGCTATGATAACTGGACAGGTTCGGCGCATCCTGAGACCGGGCAGGAAATCGGAATTGTGATGAATCGGAAAAACTGAACTGAAAAAAGAAAGAATTTTTATGCAAGCAGCCTGTGTTAAAACAACTTATGAACATATTGAAATGAATCGTCAGGGCGTTCCTTTAATTACCGGAACAACTATGAAAATCATTGAACTTGTGCTGGTAAAGAGTGCTTACGGCTGGAGTGCCGAAGAATTGCGCTTTCAGTTTCCTAATCTGACACTTGGGCAAATTTACTCCGCTCTGGCATATTATGAAGATCATCAGGAAGAGCTTGACAAAGATATTGAACAGCGATTGAAATTTGTCAATCAGCTTCGGAAGAGCAGCAATCCTTCGCCTATTGTGAAGCGGCTTAAATCAAAAGGATTGATATAATGGCAATTTCGCTGTATATGGATCAGAATGTTCCCCGCTCGATCACAGTAGGGCTTCGCTTAAAAGAAGTGGAGGTGATTTCTGCTTATGAGGACGGGTCAAGCAGCATGAGCGATGCTGAACTTTTGGATCGTGCCAGTGAATTATGCAGGGTAATTTTTACTCAGGATGATGATTTTCTTGTTGAAGCTGCCAGAAGACAACAGGAAGGTATTTTCTTTCGAGGAATAATTTATGCCCATCAGCTTTGCATTTCTATCAGGGATTGTATTGACGGTCTTGAAATTATAGCAAAAGCCGGAGAGCCTGAAGATATGTTTAACGTCGTTCAATTTCTTCCTTTTTGATTTTGACAATACATTCGGAGTCTTAATGATTAACGGTGTTATTTCAAATAAATTCAATTCAATGGATGAAGTTCTTGCAGAGCTTAAATCTCTGGGGCAGGTTACAACTGCTCAGTTGGATCAGGATTGGAAAGTGAGAAG
>DYRC01000417.1 GCA_020718925.1 Desulfonema limicola | reverse complement strand
TAACCGAACTTGCGAAAATTTTAAATGCCATGTCAGCAAGCCTGAATCGCATGATCAGAGATATTGCATTGGGAATAGATACTTTGGCGACATCTGTACATCAGATTTCAGCAGAGGTGGATCAGCAGGCGTCCATTGCGCTACAGCAATCCGCATCTGTGTCGGAAATTACCGCAACCATGTCGGAACTTCTGGCATCTTCGGTACAGATTGCCGAAAATTCGGACGCGGTGGCGCGGACTGCGGAGATCGCGCTTCAGAATACCAAGTCCGGCGCGGAATGGGTGGAACTGGTCATATCCAAAATGAATAAAATTAACGATGACAACCAGAATACGGTGCGAAAAATCATTTCTTTGGGCAAAAAATCCGAAGAAATCGAAAAAATTATGGAAATCATCAACAATATCGCGGATCAGACCAAGCTGATTGCATTCAATGCGGCGTTGGAAGCTTCAAGCGCGGGCGAGGCAGGCAAACGCTTTGGCGTAGTGGCGGTTGAAATCCGGCGGCTGGCTGAAAATGTAACCGAATCCACCGGCGATATTGAGAGCAGAATCACTGAAATCCGGGAAGCGGTTCAGGATATGATTATCGCTTCTGAAAAAGGCTCAAAGCGCATTCAGGAAGGGCTGGAGCATTCCGGACAGACGGCGGTCAAACTCAAAGATATTGTCAAAGGCGCGGAATCCACTGCCACTGCTGCCAAACAGATTTCTTTGTCCACCCAGCAGCAGAAAACCGCCAGCGAGCAGATTTTAAACGCGCTCAAAGAAATTGATGACGCCGGAAGACAAGCCAGCGACTCGGTGGGGCAGATCAGTTTTATCGGCAAAAACCTCTACACCTTATCGGCTAAATTGGAAGAATTGGTGAAACGATTCAGACTGACAGGGGCAAATTCATAAGATGATCAGAGTATTGATTACCGACGACAGCCCATTGGCAAGGGAGCTGCTGAAAGCTGTTTTTGATCAGGATGACGAAATCCGCGTTATCGGCGAAGCGGTGAACGGACTTGAGGCATTGGAAAAAACCATATTACTTGAGCCTGATTTGGTAACAATGGATATTCACATGCCGGTCATGGATGGAATTGAAGCGATTCGGCAGATTATGTCCGCGCATCCGGTTCCGATTCTGGTGATTACCTCAAGCTCGGATGCAGATACCGCTTATACCGCCATATCCAAAGGCGCGTTGGAAGTTCTGCCCAAACCGGATGTTTATTCAGGATATTCCAAAGATATTCTTAATAAAATCAAGCTTCTGTCCAAAGTAAAAGTGATTTCGCATATTATTGCGTTTCAGGCGCTTAAGCTGACAGGAAAACTCAGCACAGAACTCCGACGTGAATATCCGGATAAATCAGATAAACTTGTTGCCATTGCGTCATCTACCGGAGGTCCCAGGGTGCTGTCGCTTCTTTTGTCAGCACTGCCTGAAGATTTTCCATATCCGATTGTTATTGCCCAGCATATTTCCGATGACTTTGTATCCGGCATGGCGCACTGGCTCAATGATATATCAAAACTTACGGTCAGAATTGCCGAAGAAGGGGAAATTCCGCTCAGAGGCACGGTATATCTGTGTCTGCCTGAAAAGCATACGAAAATCAATTCGGGCAAAAGAATCGCTTTCAAAAACCGGGGGCAGGGGGATATTTACTTTCCATCCTGCAATCTGCTGTTGTCTTCTGCGGCGGATGTTTATGGCGCAAACAGCATCGGAATTATCCTGACCGGCATGGGCGATGACGGGGTTATCGGCATGAAAAAAATCAAAGAAGCCGGGGGGCTGACCATTGCTCAGGATGAAAAAACATCCGTGGTGTTCGGAATGCCCAAAGTGGCAATTGAGTCCGGATGTATAGACAAGGTGCTGCCGATTCAGGATATTTCCAAAGCAATGATGGGGCTTATCAGAAGCAGATAATCACACGGCAATAAATTGCCGCGCTATTATGACTTGCCCCTACGGGACAAAATAAAGTCCTGTAAGGACGACACATAATAGCCCGGAAATTCATTTCCGGGAAAGTTTTAATCCCGTTTTCCGGTGGACAATCCCAGAATAAAATCCGTCTGAAGTTCGATATAATCTTCAATGCTGTAATGGCGGGCTAAAAACCAGCGGCGGAATGTCCATGTATGCCCCAGCACGGAAATATTATGCGCCACCAATTCGATGGATCGCTCATCTAAATAGGGCAGATGACCGGTTTCCACAAGCCGAGCCAGAACTTTGACAAAAATGCCGGTGATGCGGACTTCGTTTTCCAATACCCGTTTGCGCCACTGGGGCGGCAGCGATTGTGTTTCCTGATAAATCAGCAGGATATGATCGCACATCCGATGGCAGACCAGAAAATACTCCCGAATCACTTCGGCTAAAGCTTCCCGTCCCCGCGTGGCTCTGGATAAGGCTTCGGCAACTCCGCGCTCCACTTCCGCGTGAATGGCTTCACAGACCAGATATAACACATCTTCTTTGCAGGTAACGTATTCGTATAATGAGCCGATAGACATGCCGGAGGCTTTGGCAATCTGACGGGTGGTGGTTTTATGAAAGCCGTTTTCAATAAGAAGCTGCACCGCAGCATCCACAATCTGAAGCCGCCGCTGACGGACTAATTCGCGGTTTTTGATTTGTGTGGGGATATCTTTATCGCTGCTTGTTTGAAATCGGGAATCCTGAATTTTCAGAATCGGCATTGTATATTCCTGTATTTTCAAAAATTTATATCGGAAATCGCTGATAATTATGAACGAGCACTCAATCATATTTACTATGAAAATTTTCTCTTTGTCAAGTCTTTTGATAAAAAAGATGAACCCTTTAAACTGACGATCTCTGGAGTCCTGAAGTTCTTTTATATTTTTTTTTGAAAAATTACAGTCATAGCAAATCGCTTTCAAACCCACCTAACCCCCCGGCCCCCTTCCCTGAAAGGGAAGGGGGAGACATCATCAGCACTCTCCTCTCCTTTCAGGGGAGGGTCCGGGGGAGGGGTGCTCTGGCAAAAAATGCCCTGAAAAACCAAAAATGTTTTAGTATTATTTTCTTTTACTGATCTGATCTGATAGAAATTAACAGAATATAACAGAAAAAATTCCATATCACATAATA
>DYRC01000069.1 GCA_020718925.1 Desulfonema limicola | reverse complement strand
GAGATAATGGGAAAATAACAATAAAATGAGGTTTTTCCGGGCTTGCTTTCAAGGCGGATCGTACCGCCGTGCTTGGCAACAATGCCGTGAACAATAGCCAGCCCCATGCCTGTTCCTTCACCGGATTTTTTGGTGGTAAAAAACGGATCGAATATCCGGCTGATAATTTGTTTATCAATGCCCGGACCATTATCGCTGACGGTCAGCAGAGCATACGATCCGGCTTTCATCGGCGGGATTGTCATATTATCGTTTGTATTCAGATAAATAAGATTGAGAAGAATATCAATGACACCGCCTTTTTCCTGTAATACAAACGCTGCATTGGCGCAGAGATTCATCAATATCTGGTGAACCTGAATCGGGGAACCCATAATCATCGGCGCATCTGCGTCAATCTGTAATCGGAGAGCAATTTTTGAAGAGATAAGCGAGCGTATCATGTCCGCCGCTTCCGAAATAACCGTACTGATTCGGAAAGGCTTGTGTTCATCATCCGTCTGACAGCAAAAGGTAAGAATCTGTCTTACCAATGTTTTTCCTCTCTCTGCCGCGATATGGGCATTGTTGATATTTTTTATCGCCGCGCTCTCAGTGCAGAGATTCATTTTTGCCAGTTCCAGACTTCCCAAAATAATGGCAAGAATATTATTGAAATCATGGGCAATTCCGCCTGCCAGAGTGCCGATAGCCTCCATTTTCTGAACCTGCCTGAGCTGTCTTTCCAAAGAAAGCTTTTCCTGTTCTGCCCGTCTGCGCTCGGTCAGATCATAGATGATGGTCAGCAGACAGTCCTGTTCTTTGAAGATGATCGGCTGAACAAATATTGACGCCCACAAAATCGAATCATTTTCTTTCTTCAGTTTTACCTCGAAATTTTCAACATACCCGCGTTCTTCCAAAAATCTCAGAATTATCTGACGTTCCTGTGGATTTTCATAAAGATCATAAGATTTTTTGAGAAGTAATGCGTCAGACGGGTATCCGAAAAGTCGTCTGGCATGATAGTTTGAAAACAGAATATCTCCTGAGATTTTATGGGTAATCATAATGGGAACCGGTATGGTTTTGCTGATTTCATGAAATAATTTTTCTCCGGATCTGACTTTTTCCATCAGATCCGCTTCGATTCCATCCGAATGCCCGGTAACTGCTTCCAGAATCATTTTCAGATCGCTGATCTCGCCTTTCAGCGATTCTATTTCTCTGAGCAGTTCATTTAATCCGAAATTTTTTTTCATACAATGCCTCGCTATTCAAAAATCAGAGACAGTCCGTCAGGCATGAGTTTTTCAAGCCCTTGCATGGATCTTTCCTGCCATGAATACTTGTTTGAACATTTTACAATCAGGCGGGCGCCGCCCTTGTTTCTCAGTTTGATAATAAAACCGCCCAGAGTCGTGATGCCGGAACTGTTGAGAAACTCCAACTCTCTGACATCCAAGGTAATATCTGTCGGCAGATCAGGCTGATTCACAACATGATCAAAGAGTTCCGCAATTTCTTTATATCCGTCTTTTCCTCTCAGGTCCAGGGTGCCTTTGCAGACAACTGTGGCAGTCTGCGAATCATAATTTGCCTGATATTTGTTTTCCCGTATCTCCATGACTCTCTCCTGTATTCTTAATGTTCCCGGATAACAGACAGCCGCGCCAGAGTGGTTACGGATGTGGTTTCCGGCTTGATATTCTGAAATTTCCATGCCAGTCCGACATAATAATCATTGATCATGGTGAGATAGCCGATTCCGGATTCATGATTGTCTTCCGCAGCACTTTTTTCCATCTGTTCAAGAAACAATTCCTGTGTATCTTCGCTTAGAATTCTTCGGATAAAGATTTGAAATTTTTCAATATCATCAGGGTTAATACTGTTGCTGACATAGAATCGCAGCTCATGTTCATGCAGATACAGACAGATTTCAATCATATACTCCGAATTATAGCTGAATTTGACCGCATTTCCGAGCAGTTCGCTGCATATATAATGAACCGCATCCTTCATTTTTTCTCTGGTAATATCAGCATCCTGACCATGTTCGGGGAAAAATTTCCCCCAGAATGTTGACAGAAAATTTGCGGATAGCAGACTGCTTTCCCATAATTCATCTATGTTCAGAGACCCGGATTGAAAACAAAGCGCAAGCCGACCGATAATACTCCCCTGATCCGGCTCAATATATTCCCCGAATACTGCAATATTGGATTTCGGCATATCATCCATCTCCTGTTTATTTCATTATCACCTAACCCCCCGGCCCCCTTCCCTGAAAGGGAAGGGGGAGACATCATCACTACTCCCCTCTCCTTTCAGGGGAGGGGCCGGGGGAGGGGTGCTTTGATAGCAAATCGGTATTATATCGTCATAATATATCAATATTTTCATAATATCAATCGGAATATCTGTAATCATTTGATGTCCTACATAACGGATAAGGTATCTTCTTTGTTAATTTTTTTTAAAAACAGGACAAAAACCACAAGTTCCAAATCAGTGCGTTGCTGCTGAATTCTTCCGATCATGCCCGAATAAGGATTCATAATGTCTGTCCTTCATCAAGAATATTTTTCAACAAAGCAGGCGAAGCATTTTCCATCATCACAAGATCAATATCCAAAGATATATCCAAATACGACAAGTCCGCCAAAACTCTGTAATATTTTTTTTCATCCAATCCTTCAACAGCAAGATCAATGTCTGATCGCCAGTCAAAAATCCCGTTGCGTGCCAAAGATCCGAAAAGAATGACCCGCTTTGCGTTATATGTCTCTTTAAGCAACACTGAGGCGTACTGCGCCACTCTGAGCGCGTTTTCCCGTCGTTTATCCTGCTCAATCTGAGTTTTCAGCCATTTCTGATGAGCGGTACGGCGATATTCTGCCATTTTTTCAGGTGATATATTCATCTTTTTGCCATAATTACAGATATTACAGACTGACAAAACTCTGCTCTTTTCAGGGTTGCTTTTTCATCAACCGGGCTAACAGCGCGTCATCTGCCGAATGAGATAAAATAACCGCATTTCCCGAACTTCCGCCCACCGCCTGTAAAATACGCAGTTGAAGCAGCGCAGGATTATCTTCGAGCATTTTTGCAGCATTTGCCAGATTACGCAGCGCGGCACTTTCTCCTCTTGCCCGTTCCAATGCCGCAAGCCCCTGATTTCTTGCATTGACAATCTGTGCATAAATATTTTTCAACTCACCGGGAAACATAATGTCTTTGATACTGACGCTTAACAGACAAAGTCCCATTTCCGAAACCTTGTCTTTGCTGCTGTCAGAAAGCAACTGTCCGATTTGTCCGCGTTTTGCCAAAAGTTCATCCACCGGCACGGAAGAGACCAAATCTCTTAACCGCAATTGAAGCAGAAGATATAACGACTCCTCATAATTCATACAATGATTGACTGCCTGATACGGATCCGCAATTTTATAATCAGCAGCAAGGGTGATTTTAATGCTGACATGATCTGCGGTTAAAACTTCCTGTCCGGGAATAGAGACAAAGCGTGAGCGCGCGTCAATTTTTCGGATCATCTCCATCGGGCGGATATACCAATACCAGCCGGGAGCGAGAAGTTTTCTGAATTTTCCGAATTTATACCGCAACGCGCTTTCATATTCAAACACGGTTATCTGTTGAAAAATGCGGGAAAGAATAAACAGAACAGATACGGTTAAGATGATAAACAGAACAGTCGTTTTCATAAATTCTCCGAACAAGGAAAAACCTGTCTCAAAGTCCCCTCAGCCGCACCGCGGAGGTCTTAACCTGCTTGGCGGATTTTGCCTGATGCCGTAAGGCGCGGGTTCTGTGAGACAGGAGGCTCCTTAAAAAAGGATTACTTGAGAATGAGTAATTCTCATCAGTACGGGAAGCAAATACAGAACCGGACAGAAGATGTCTGAGCGGCTGCGGCTCATATCCCGTATATCTTTTTAACATGGGTAAATTATGAAATCAATGAACAAGAACTAATCTGAGCGAATCTCTTGATAATATCAAACCTGAAAAAAAATCGGGCTTTCCCGGAAATGAATTTCCGGGCTATTATGTGCCGTCCTTACAGGACTTTTTTATCCCGTAGGGATAATCCGTAATAGCGCGGCAATTTATTGCCGTGTTATGATTCAGGTTTGATATAATCCGTTAATTCATCTGTATTTTCAGGTCATATATTCATCTTTTTGCCATAATTACAGGCATCACAGACTGACAAAACCCTTCCCGACAGCTTTCGATATTTTCTCTGATGCGATGATTTTCCGGCGTGTCGCTGACAAATTTGAAAAGATAGCACGGAACGTTGAATCGCCTGCATGTCTGAACCACTGCCGCGCCTTCCATATCTGCAAGCTGGGCAAAAGCGGCAACACTCGCTCTTTCTTCCGGCAAAATCACCGGCTTATCCTGAGTAGCAAGAACGGCTGTGGCAAAACCCTGCAGCATATCAGCACTATGCTCATAAAACCTGTCTGTTCCAAGTATCGGTCGGTCCGGCTCAATCACTTCGGAAATATGAAGCACTTCTCCCAATTTATGACGATGATTCATCGCGCCGGACGCGCCCAAATTGAAAATCTGCGCCGGATGCTCTGTCAATATCAGCCATGCTGCAGCCATTGCCGCAGCAGCTTTTCCGATACCGGAGATCACCAGCCGGATATGCTCATTCTGATAAGCCTCAAACGGCTCATGTGTGTATGCTTTGAGAAAAAGACGGTCAATAAACGGCTTTGCTTCAAGCAGCGTTGCCATAATTATGCCGATTACAGAATCTTTCGGCATTGCGCCATTTCCTCCATAGTGTCAACAGCTTGTCTGCCTACGCCGCCCAAAGACAGGCTGAATTCATTCACATACAGATGAATATGCCTGTCAATCACTGAATCCTCAAGCTCCTGCGCGTAAGATTTGATAAATTCTCTGGATGCTCTGCGGTTTATAAACGCATATTCAACAGAATCTTTCAACATGGTTTCAATCTTTTCTTTATGACAGATTGTATCCGGATCATTTCGGATGGCAATGCAGCCCAGAGGAATGGGGAGCCGGGTCTGAGATTCCCACCACGCGCCCAAATCCACCATTTTTACACAATCATAGTCCGCATAAACAAAGCGTCCTTCGTGAATGATAAGACCGGCATCGAATTTTCCGGATGCCACGCCCGGCAGAATCTTGTCAAATCGGGTGGGGATTGCGTTGCCGATATTCGGATTCCATAGTTTAAGCAGCATATAAGCGGTGGTGTATATCCCCGGAATGGCGATTTTTGCCTTTGTCAAATCATAGGGCGGCGTTTTTGCCACCAACAAAGGACCGCATCCGAATCCCAATGCCGCGCCTGAATCCAAGAGCGAATACTTGTCTTTAAGCATCAGCCATGCGTAAAACGACATCTTGGTAACTTGCAGTTTTTCATCAAACGCCAGCTTATTCAATGCTTCCACATCGTCAATATATGGAATGAATTTGAATTCGCCCGTGTCCGTGAGGCTGTGAAGCATGGCATGAAACATGAATGTATCATTCGGGCATGGGGAAAAACCCATACTGATTTGTTGTTTTTTCATTCTACACCTTATAGTAAATGTTCCCGATAAAAAAACAATTAGCACGATTTTTTTATTTTGTAAATTCGGAAATGAATGTGGCAGATTTTTTTCTTGACATATTTATCAAACAATTTTATATTTTGTCTATAAATAAACAAATGAAATGAGATTTTGTCGTGATTGATGAAAAAATGTTACAGCAGACTTCCGTAGAAGAACTCAGGAAAGGTTATGTTTATGATGGTCGTGCCAAAAAGTTCGTGTGTCTGTTCTGCGGGGCTGAGTATGAAAAGGGCATTGTTTATAAAAAAGATGATATTCTGGCAGATGCCGAACTGACAACTGAAAACCATATCCGGGAAGCGCATGGCTCATCTTTTGCTTTTCTGACAGGTTTGGATAAACAATACAACGGATTATCCGCCATTCAGAAGGAAATTTTATCCTTGCTTTACGAAGGACTACCGGATGCGGAAATAGCGGCGCGCTTGGGGAATAAAGCCAAGTCCACTGTTCGGAATCACCGGTTTATTCTGCGCGAAAAATATAAGGAGGCGAAAATTTTTATGGCAATCATGGAAGAATTGTCTGAAAAAAGAAACAGCCCGGAAGAAGAGTTTGTCAGGTTTCACGCCGCTCTTCCGGTGAATGATGATCGGGTGAAAATTACGGAAAAAGAAAAAGCCGAGATCATGGAAAAGTATTTTGACGGAGATCAGCTCATCAGTTTTCCGAAAAAACAGAAGCGCAAGCTTGTTCTGCTTCAGCATATTGCGGAAATGTTTGATTCGGCAAAAACTTATTCCGAAACTGAGGTGAACGCTGTTCTGAAGAGAGTGTATGAGGATTATGTAACTATCCGAAGATACCTGATAGATTACGGTTTCATGGACAGGAGAAAAGACGGGACTCAGTACCGGGTTATGGCATAAACATGTTCCTGACTTCGGTGCTGTAATCGCCGGGCTTCTGATAAATCATCAATGGCGGGGCGATTTTCATGCCCGGCTGTCCGCCCCGGATGCCTTCTGCCAGAATCAGCTTGGCTTCGCTATCGGGAAGAGAATGAATCGGGCGCAAAAATTTCGGCTCAAGCTGAGATTGACGCATCTGAGTCAGCAGATCAGCCGCCCGTTCTGCCGGATAAATCACAATGAATCGCCCTGAAATGGTGAGCATTCGTTTTGCGGTTTCCGTAACATCGGAAAGTTTGGCTTTGATTTCATGCCGCGCAATTGCCTTCTGACTATCCGGGTTCATGCGCCCTGAGCAGATTTTCCGATACGGCGGATTGCTGATCACCGTGTCTATCGGCGTTCCAATCATCTCCGGCGTGATTGCTTTCATATCCGCACACAAAACACGAATGCGCTCCTGCATATTGTTTTCTATCACATTTCCGGATGCGATTTCAGCCAAGTCTTTTTGAATTTCAATGCCGTAAATTCTGAGTTCGGGATTCCGATATGCCAGAATCAGAGGAATAACACCGCACCCCGTCCCCAAATCAAGCACGACACACCGCGCCCTGAGTCCGGCATAAAAAGCAAGCAATATCGCATCAATTGAAAAGCGGTATCCGTAACATTGCTGCTTAATGTGAAGTGCGCCGTTGAAAAAGCTGTCTCTGGTCAGTTCATTTATCACATCAGATATCGCCGACCTTGAATTTAATCTCTTCTATCGCATCTTTGCCCAACGCCTGATTTATCTTCTGCTTCATGTCTTCTTTTAAAAATTGAAGCTGATAAAGCCACGTTGAATCCGAGACTTCCACAATCAGCAATTTTTCTTTGAATGCTGATACTTTGGCATTTTGGGCAATGGTCTGCCCCACGATGTCTTCCCAAATATCCCATAGCTTGGTCAGTTTCAAATCAGATTCCTGAAATTGCGTTTTCAGCATCGTTTCAAGAATGCCGCTGATATGAATCGGCTTTTTATTTTTTCGTTTCATTTTTTCGTTTCATAGCAAATATTTAATTCTATTCCAACCAATCTGCCGATGCCCACTACCCGTCAGTTTTGCAGATTCAATTGTACCGATTTCAATACCATCTTCGATAAACTTCGGTGCAATGCTTCTCGCAGCCTGAACTGAATTTTTTACATTTTTTTCAATACTTTCTTCCGGAATTATTTTCAGAGAATCGGATGTTCTTTTATGAATTTTCCGATAATCCCGGTATCAGGCTCTGCCGGTTCCGGAGGTGCTCCGCTGCGCGGAAGAGATAACGTCGATGCCGGATTTTCCGGAACCCGGCAGAACAGCAGAGGGCTCCGCCTGCGGACACGGTAGGAATCGTGATTTTTTACCGGTCCGTTCAGGGTTGTTATCTCATCTCCGCTTAACCCGGAAACAGATCTGTGAGGTATGTTCATTTTTTCTCCGCTCCTTTCCGATTCCGGACTGATTCCGAATCATAGACATAATTATAACACATAATCTCTGACCTGTCATTACACATAAAATTTTATGAATGAGTACTTAGGAATGTCTGAAATTCCGTATTTTATGAAATAATAACTCTGCGGAAGACAGATTCATAACTGATTGTTTTTTTTTATATAAGGAATTAATTATGCCATAATCAGGAAATAGGTCAACAATAATTTCCGGCAAACCTTTAAAAAAATTATATTATACTTAATTTACTATGTTTATTTACAGACAGCTTTTTATTTTGTAAAATCGTAAAAAAAGTTCTTGCTTTTTTATATCGGCGGATATACAGACTGACTCATTTACGAAGGCTTTCCGGCTATCATGTCAAAACAGCATACTAGCCGGAAAAAAAACTGTTGAACAACTGGTTAGGTTTTCCGATAGCTTCACTTATTTCAAAATGCAAAGCGAGTACCCGCAGGAACTCAGACACGGTTCACGCCGTTACGTTGCAATTTTTCCGAAAATGTGAAGAGATAGGGCAGTCGGGGGAGATTTCCGGCTGCCCTTTTGTTGAATGTCTTTGATAGCCTCATCTGATATTCGGTCTCTGACAAAACCTCTGAAAACAAATTGGAAATAACCTATTCTGACTCTGTGGCTATGTCTGAGTGTGATGATGGATGAATTTCCTTCATCTTGTCAGGAATCAGCAAAATTATAGTACTGAATCCCTTATCGTTATAATACACAAAGGCTGTCGTTTTTGATTCTTCCATGAAATAAACATCCGCATTTCCGATAGTCTTACTGGGAAAGCCTTTAACCATTCCAGATAATTGCTTTCTGGAAAACTGCCCCCTGCAACGGAGAACTCTCTTCTGACCACGTTCCTTGTTGCGGATCACTATAGACCCAATAGACATAAGTGGAATCCTGCGGTATTTCATTTGCAGCTACTTGTCCGACCGTCAGACAAAAAAATGCCCCTACTACAAAACATAGGGTAAAAATAATCCGTTTCATGTTTTCCATCCTTTTCAATACTCGGCTATGATATTCGGGTTTTCCGAATCGTCAGCATTGTCCTTTTTTGATTATCCGAAGTGAAAGATAAAAATGCTCCCATTCAGCGATGATTGCTTCAGCCATCCTACAGAACAGGAGCAGGCGGTTTGTTATGCTTTGCTGCGTGTAACACTTTAGCCCATTACCCCGCCTTATAAAATTTCATTACAACATCAGCTTTTACTTTTTGCCCTTTTACTGCTGATGTCACTCTGAACCCTTTCTCACCATAACTACCTGATATAAACCAGTGTTGGGTTTTACCACCGGGTGTTTTTTCAAACCCAGTAACTGGTAACCACGAACCATTTAAATACTTCTCCAGTTTAGCATAGCCACTCTTCACATTGACAACTATCATAGCAAGATGGCATACTTTCGTTTCGGATACAGCCCTGTCGTATGAAATAGATTCGTCCTCTAAAAAAGACTTTATTGCCGTATTGGGTATCGGGGTTATTTTCGATGCTGCCCTCTTAGACCTTTTCCCCGATTTGTCAGAAAGGTCAGAAATCTTAACTTCAATTTCTTCATCAGGATACAGGCTCAATTTTTCGGACTCAATCTTTGAGGAAATGCTTGAAAAGTCATCATTCTCGTTAATACCCTCCAAAAGTACCGAAGTATCAATCTGATTTCGTGTGGATATCGTAATGATATGATTTCCAACCGTAATCTCATTCGAGAAGGGCAGAGATGCAGAGGAACTCTCTTCTTCCACCATTACCGATGTTGAGGAACTCTCCCTTCTTCTGCCAGACATGCAACAGCAAAAACGCCGACCATCATTATGACGATCATCAATCCGACCAGTTTTTTCATTTTTTACCTTCCTTTTAATTTTTCAATTGTCAATAACACGCAACATTAAAACCGCCGATCCATAGTTATTGACTCTCACAAATTTACGAAAAATATAAGTGGGAAAGTCCGTATTTGATGGTAGGAAATGATGTATTCGGATGGTAGAATTTTCCTACCTTGTACTAATATACTGTTTAGATTAATTAATTTTTTCACCATAAATAATTTCTTGACATTACGGATATGTTCAATTATCATTTTTTTTTAAACAAAGGAGGATGATTATGGCATTACCGATTCAGGCAACTCCCAAACTCGGGGTTGCGGATACAAAAAGATTTCTGAAAAGGGTCGAAAAGGATTTGAAGAAGCCGGTAAAATTGGTTTTGCCCCGGATTGATGAATCCGTGAAAAAGCTCATAAGAGAACATGCAGATAGACAGAAACAGAATAATTGATAAAAATCAGGATTTTATCCTGAAAAAAGTTAATAATTTCTCTGTTTTTCAATCTTTCTCATGCGGAGATACCGACCTGAACGACTTCATCCGTAATGACGCCGAAAAACACAGAAACGAATTATTAGCCGAGACTTATGTCCTGATGCTGCAAAGGGCTGACGTGCCGATAGCCTTTTGCAGCCTGTGTAACGATGCAATCCAATTTTCCAAAGATCAGAAAAGCTTTTTGCCTGAAAAAAAACGGTATCCGTACCAGCCTGCTGTAAAAATTGCACGGCTCGGTGTTGATGAAAATTATCAGAAAAAGAACATCGGAACTTATATCATCGGGTTAATTAAGCATTTCTTTATAGTTGATAACAGAACCGGATGCCGGTTTATTACGGTTGACGCTTACAATGAAGATCGTGTTCTGGCTTTTTATCGGAAGAATGATTTCCAATTTCTGAATCAGAAAGATACAAAAAAACCGACAAGAACTATGTACTTTGATCTGAAACGTCTGATAACCTAACCATCAGTTGCAGCCGATGGAACGGCTGAACATTGCGTTATCCTTCCCGAACAATTCCGATGTCCGATTCCGCGCATCCTACAAACTGCCCGAACTCCCACGCCTTATCAGCCTCATTTATAATCATCAGACATCATTGTTGTTCAGACAATTTTTTAACTTAATGGCATTGTGGGGACGGGGAGTTAGGTACGCCATGTGAAAAAATCGTAATCAGAAGTGCAAAATTCGTAACTGAGATAGCCATTTCAGCAGCTTGTTATAAGCATATCAACATTTTAAATTTTGGCACACCCCTTGCTTAAAGAGCATGACTTTAAATGGATTATTATCTTAACTCCTGACGATGTGAAGATAGGGTATAAAATGGCTACAACATTGAAGAATGCTTGGGATGCGCCGATATTGCCGGAAGCTGGCAGTATCTTTGAAAAGAACTGGTGGACACAATTTCTGATTTTTGCAAGCGTGTCTGTTGTTTTAACATTTGCAGCAATCAACTTGGAGCGGGTACTCAGCACCACCCGCCACCTTTGCAATGATTTATGGGGAACGCTGTTTCTGACTACGGGTGAAATATTTTTAACCCTGACCGTAGGCGTTTTTGTGTGGCAGGTGATATTGGTATGGAAATACCGCCCTGCGCCGAGTTGCTCTGATAAACAACTGCCGAGATGTACGGTGATTGTTCCGGCATATAATGAAGGGCGTCATGTTCTGATGGCGCTGGAAAGTCTTGCAAAAAGCGATTATCCGGCAGATAAGCTTCAGATTATTGCCATAGATGACGGAAGCGCGGATGATACCTGGCATTGGATTAAGATGGCGGCAAAAAAACTCAAAGGAAGAATTACGCCATTGAAACATGCGGTCAATAAAGGAAAACGACACGCGCTGTATTCCGGTTTTGTGAGCAGCACGGGCGATGTTATTGTAACCGTTGACAGTGATTCAGTGGTAGAGCCGAAAACGCTCCGCCGTTTGGTAAGTCCCTTTGTGCATGATAAAAAAGTCGGCGCAGTTGCCGGAAATGTCCGCGTATTGAATCGCAAAGACGGCATCATTCCGCGCATGATGGATGTTACGTTCTTTTACAGTTTTGATTTTGTACGCGCAAGTCAGAGCATGGTGAATACCGTGATGTGTACGCCGGGCGCGTTGTCTGCGTATCGCGCTGATTTGGTTAAAAATGTGATGGATGAATGGGTAAATCAGACCTTTCTGGGAAAACCCTATAAAATCGGCGAAGATCGTGCAATTACCAATCTGATTCTGCGTGAAGGCTATTATGTCCGGTTTCAGCAGAATGCAATGGTTTATACGAATATTCCGTCTGATTATAAAAGCCTGTGCAGGATGCTGCTGCGCTGGGGACGAAGCAATGTTCGGGAAAATATGGTAATGACAGGCTTTGCATTCCGTAAATTCCGCGAAGGCTCTGCATTGGGCGCACAGATCAACCTGATTATGAGTTGGCTTGAAATGACAGTGGCTCAGGTGTTGCTTGCGGTGAGCATGGGCTATCTGATTCAGCATCCTTTTACAATGGGGCTGAATATTCTGATAGGCATTGTCATCTCTTCAGGCGTAAGCGCGGCGTTTTATTATCACCGATACCGAAATACAGATGCTCTGCTGGCGTATGCGTATGCGATTTTCTCTTTTGTGGCATTGAATTGGATTACGCCCTATTCTGTTCTGACGGTGCATAATTCCGGGTGGCTGACACGGCAAATCAGCGTTCAGAAGGTTCAGACTGTTGAAAGCACACCTTCTCAGGTATTGGCGCTGAGTTCTGTCAAAGGCTAAATCCGAAAATATAAAAGAAAGGCGTTGGTGATAAAATCGCCAACGCCTTTACTTTTTTTAAATGAAAACCCCACCCCGAAACGGAGAGGGGGGAGTATTCTGATGTCTCCCCCTTCCCTTTCAGGAAAGGGGCCGGGGGGTTAGGTTAAATATCAATCAGCTTTCCGAAACGGATAAGATAATCAATTCCTGACCAGAGTGAATATATCAGCGCACCCCAGAGAAAAAACATGCCAATCGCATGAAGATTCACCCCGAAATACGGATAATGAAAGATCAAAGGGATAATTGCCGCAATCTGAAAACCGGTTTTGTATTTTCCGAGATTTGACGCAGAAACATCCGCGCCTTTGTCGGAAATCATGCCGCGCAACCCGGTAATTGCCAGTTCGCGTGCGATAATCACACATACCACCCATCCCGGTATCCAGCCCAAAGACGCCAGCATAATCAGCGATGATGAGACCAAAAGCTTGTCTGCCAAAGGATCCATGGCTTTTCCGAATGCAGATGTCATGCCCCGCTGTCTTGCAAAATAGCCGTCAAAATAATCTGTAATCGCAGCCGCACTGAACAGGATAGCCGCCAGAAACGTGCAAATCCGATTCGGAAAAAACAGCAATACAACAATCCCCGGCGCTGCCGCAATACGAAACAGCGTCAGCGAATTCGGATCGCTTAACATATTTTTGAGCTTTTCGCTATTAAAGAGATCAGCCGGGGTTATTGTTTTAATGTTCATATTACTTCTTTTTCGCCTTGTTCCAGTCATCCATAAATGCTTTGATGCCCTTGTCTGTCAGAGGATGCGCTGCCAATTTGGAAAGCACGTTAAACGGAATCGTGGCAATATGCGCGCCCATCAGCGCGGAATCCAGAACATGAAGCGGATTGCGGATGCTGGCGACAATAATTTCCGTATCAAAGCCGTAGTTGTCATAAATCGCAACAATCTGCTCAATCAACTGCATACCGTTTTGGGATATATCATCCAACCGCCCGACAAACGGACTGGCATACGTCGCGCCTGCTTTGGCTGCCATCAATGCCTGAAGCGGTGAAAATACCAGAGTTACATTGGTTTTGATGCCTTCTTCAGACAGTTGTTTGGTGGCTTTCAATCCGTCAACCGTCATGGGAATCTTAATCACGATATTTTCGTGAATTTTGGCAAGCTCACGCGCTTCTTTCAGCATTCCGTCAGTATCCAAGCTGATAACTTCCGCGCTGATGGGACCGTCCACAATCTCGCAGATTTCCCGGATAATGGTTTGAAAATCACGCCCTTCTTTGGCAATCAGAGACGGATTGGTGGTAACACCATCCACCATGCCCATTTTGTGCGCCTCTCTGATTTCGTTGATATTTGCCGTATCTATGAAAAACTTCATTCTATTTCCCCCCTTATTCTCCAATGTGCTTTAAAATTGAATGCACAAATCTTTCGCTATAACGAACTCCGCAACTCGCTCTCTGCAACAGATTCATCATAATCAAAAATGACAATCCCTTTTTGAGCTAAAATATCCATGAAACATAGGCGATTGAGTCCTGCCAATTCAGCAGCTTTTCCCAAAGAGAGCTTTTTATCCTGAAAATAAGCAATTGCCGCAACAAGACGCATAGACTGAATCAGATCTTTGATTCCGACTTTCAAGGATGCCAAAATATCTTGTGAAACTTCAAATGTAGTTGTTTCTGTCATTGCGTATCATCCCAACTTCAGGCTTCCTGATGCACCATTTTCACCAAAATACCCATGATCTTATTTATATTTGCAATATGATATTCAGGTTTGTCTATA
>DYRC01000416.1 GCA_020718925.1 Desulfonema limicola | reverse complement strand
GAAGATTCAACTACATTCATGCTAACCGAATCTGAAAAACCGGAAACAGATGCCGGTGCCTGAGTCAATTCCGTGCTGACCTGAATATTTCCGGCAGCACTCACCTGTTGCCACGCAGGCGTTTCTCTGTTAGCCTGCTTCACGCCGAAAAGCTGTGTTTTTACCGGCTGATTATTCTTATCAGCAGCCAGAAACAGATATTCAATCATCTGTGTTTCTTTGCTCGGCGCAGGAAGTATCCCTTTATACACCCCGCCTTTTTCCGGTTTCATCTCAACAAACGTATAATCCGCATACTCAGTTGAGCGAAAATAACATCTCATCAGTTTGACTTCCGCTGCTCCCTGAGTAACCTCAGCCTGTACCATGATTCTTTTTTCAGGTACAAAGTACTCAAGTATGTCATGCTTCATTTTGATCGCCGGTGTTGCGGCATATCCCATGCTGCCATTCATGGTCATCACAAACATCGCCAAAATAAACACCGAAACCGCTTTGCCGAAAAAACTCCTCCTCATTACTCTCATCATGCTTTTCCTTTCCTGTTTTAGTTTTAACCGAGCGAAATGCCCGGTTGTATACCTACATCGCTGAAACCCGTTACTCACTTACGGAGTCTGTTTCCAATAAAATCCGAAAAAGTCATCACTCCCCGCGTCCCTGTGAAATTCAAAACTCCCCTGCCCCGGAAATGTAAAATTGAGCGTATTATCATTCCATGTTCCGCATTGGGTAGTTGTGTCTGCCTTGATCCAATCCGTCATTTCCCAAAAAGAAAACCCTTGTGAATCGGAAAAATTCTGCTCTTTTTTCTCCAGATCAGAAGGCGTATAAGCTTTCAATGATGTTTTGTAATAACTTCCCTGTGTTTCTAAGCAGAGAATATCCAATATTGTTGACTGCGCTGCGGCAACAGTCTGGAAATTCGCCGTGATCGTCATGTTTTCGGTTACATTGCTGATAGTAATCGGATTGTTCGTTGAGGTGAATCCGTTCTGACCTGTCCAGTTGACAAAGGTATAGTTGCTATTCGGAGTTGCGGTTACAGATGCGGTGCTGCCGCTCTGAGCTACAGTCTGAGGAGATGTGGTGCTGACTGTCCCGCCTGCGCCGGCAGTAAAATTTACGGTATATGATGGTACAGACGGTATTCCCGAACACTTGGCAGCATCGCCCGGGTTATCATAACAATCCCAGTTCACCGAGTTATACCAGTTCTTATATGCCGCCATATCTCCTATTGTCATATTGAAAGTCAGCGTTTCAAGCCATGCGGCATCATAATTCACAATCTGCACATAAAGCCACCTGTCTGAAAATCCTTTGTTTTGCAGCACAGTCTGATCAATAGCCCCGCCGTAAAATATCTGAATATTCCCGTCCCCGTTTCTGGTCCAGAAATCTCCGCCGTTCATCACATCATTCATTTGCAATCCTACGGTTTGGATATTCCCATATTCGCTGATCGGCTTATTCGGGTTGGCAGGCGGCGCACCCATCCGGACAACTGCTGCTACTCTCGCTTGAGGTACATAAAGATTCATGTTGATAGCTGTTGTTCCCGGCGGAATATAGATACGGAACAGAGAAGGAACTTTTCCATCAGAAGGGTTTACACTGGAATATGTTCCCACTGGATACATAACCTGAGGCTCGGGACTGCAAACCGTATCTTTTTGACACAGTCTTTTCGGATCATTGGGATTATTCTGATCCTTGAAACCCGTTACCGTCTCATTATAATAATACAATCCTCCCACACATGGACCGGTCACCCCTGCCACGCCGTTGACAGAGGGAGATTGACTGCAATACGGCATTACTTTGGGATTGGTGAAAACATCAACAAAATCTGTCGGACTGTAAGCTGCTGCATAGCCTGCTGACAGATACAAGCACATTGTCAAAAAGAAAAAAAATCGTTTCATTACACATTCTCCTTAAAGTTTGATTTATTTAATGCCAATGTGTGAATCCTGCGAATCTTGGTTCAGACGGTTAATTTCATGCTGCCATCAGGATTTCTTTATCCATCAGATTTTTATTGAGCCGGGATTTTCTTCTCGGCATAATGAGCATGTGATAGCCGTAATCCAGCAGGATATCAGCTACGATTTCGCTGCCGAATCTTCTTAATTCTATCTCCCTGTCTTCATCTTCCGGCGCGGTCATGTTGATACATAATGTCTCCGGGGCTTCCGGTCCTTCCGTGATTTTGATGAGTTCGACTTCGGGAAATTCCTGTTTTATGTCATTCATCAGTTTTTCAATGAGTTCATCCTGTTTGAAGTTGATTCTCATTGCTTTAATTCCTTTCCGATCAGAGTTAACATTTCTTTTGCCATACAAAGCTGTTCGGAAGCTAACTTTTTGCGGACACCTTCATCAGAATAGTCAGCATCATTTCGGATAGCCTGCATATCCGGCAGATATGATTTCAGTTTAGATGGATATATTTCCGGCTATGAATCAGCTTGCTGCTGAATTCAGCCTGAACCCATCTGTGATCAATTCTGTCTCTTTTTTTAAGCCTTTATCTTCAAGCGCGGCAACCGCAGCCTGTAAAGCGGCATAATATGCACGATTGGCGCAGGCGTCATAAAAGCCGTTATCAAAGTACAGTTGAGCAGCATTCAGATTATTTTTGGCTTTTTGAAAAAATTCTGTTGTCATAACCTGCCTTCAATCCTTCAGGACAGGACTTAAACAAAACTCCGATTTTTATTTTACAATATTTGTTATCTGAAGTAAAAGTTTTTTTATGGAAAAAATAAAACAAAGAAAGTAACCCGTCTTGATTATTGTCAGTATTTATCGGTCAGTCAGACAAACTGCACTCTGACAGATTTTGCCGAACATTGCGAAAGATTCAGCCATGATACGATTAATCGTTATCTGGCGGGCGATAAGATTACGCCTAATTTGATATGGGAAAACGTAAAAGGACAGATCATACAGCTACCGGAAGAATATGTCATCTTTGACGATACGGTTATTGATACAGGACTTACGCAAGTACCATTTTAACTCCCGGAAATTTAAGCTGATGTTTCAGATAAGCAGACAACAGACCATGCTTAATCTGATAAATCGTTCTGTCTGTCTCATAAGCAATTTTTCAGAGACATACCCGGA
>DYRC01000415.1 GCA_020718925.1 Desulfonema limicola | reverse complement strand
AAAAAAACCGAAGCAATCAAAGGCGGCATGATTTATGTTCCTCCTGAGAGAATAGAGCAAATCTTGGCGCTGTTATCGCAAAGCCCCGCGATTGTGCCGGGCGGATCTGCCTGCAATACCATTGTCGGCATTGCAAAATTGGGCGGAAAAGCGCGGTTTATCGGCAAGAGCGGCGCGGATGACATGGCTGATTTTTTTAAAGAAAGCCTTGAAGAAACTCACACCGAACCCGTGATTTTCACATCGCCGTCTCCGACCGGCAGAGTGTTATCCGTTATCACGCCGGACGCACAGCGCTCAATGCTGACCTATTTAGGCGCGGCATCGGAAATGTCAGCAGATGAAATCAGCGAAAATCTGTTTGAAGATGCGGACATTGTGCATATTGAAGGCTATCTGCTCTTTAACCGGGATTTGATGCTGGCAATTGCAAACGCGGCAAAAAATGCCCGCGCAAAAATCTCCTTAGACCTTGCCAGCTTCAATGTGGTTGAGGCGTCAAAAGACTTTCTGGAAGATTTTGTTCAGAAATATGCGGATATTCTGATTGCCAATGAAGATGAAGCCCGCGTATTTACCGGATTCAGCGATGAAAACAAAGCCATATCTGCCTTATCTGAAAAAGCTGAAATTGCCGTGTTGAAATTGGGTAGGCGCGGCAGCCTGATTGCTTCTTCAGGACAGGTGATAAAAATAGAGCCGATGGGAGACGGCAAAGCCGCAGACACCACCGGCGCGGGCGATTTGTGGGCTTCCGGATTTTTATTCGGGCTGGCGCATGGCTATTCTTTGGAAATGTGCGGAAAACTAGGTTCTGCCTGTGGCTATGAAGTCTGTCAGGTCATTGGCGCAAGCATCCCGGAGGATGGCTGGCAGCGAATCAGGCAGCTTTTAAGCGTTTCTTAACCCGGCGTTTGTATAACTCCCGCTTTAACGCGCTGATGCGGTCAATAAACAAAATGCCGTCCAGATGATCAATTTCATGCTGCAAGACCACTGCCAAAAAATCATCCCGTTCAAAGCGCACGGGTTTTCCTTCGCGGTCAAAGCCTTCCACAATCACTGCGGCAGCGCGTTTCACATCTGATCTGAAATCCGGTACGCTCAGGCAGCCTTCGTTTTCCGAAATAGTCGTGCCTTCGGCGTGAATGATGCGCGGATTGATTAACACCTGCAAATTCCGTTTTTCATCTTTGGGCGCGACATCATAGATGATAAGGCTCTGATCCACGCCGACCTGCACTGCTGCAAGCCCCACGCCCGGCGCCGCATACATGGTTTCTGCCATCCGATCAATCAACTGCTGGGTTTCCCCGGTGATATTTTGCAGCGGATTAGCGGGTTTTAAGAGAATCTGCTCCGGATATGTAAAAATTTGAAGAGGTTCCATCTGATACCTTTCTCTGCATCTCACGCGATGTTCATAAAGACGATATGTTTTCCGGCTCAATTCGCAAATTTCCCTCATCCCCCGCGTGGATTCGGAACTTTAACAACAGCCGAGCCGGTAATCCCGCATCACGTACGCGAGGTTCATGAAAATGGTTGCTATACCACAAACTTTTCAAAGGAATCCCTCCTTCGATAATCTCCTTGATGACAGGCATATCTGCGGTTCGTTTCACCTGCGTATGTCCGTTTTCATCTTTTTCCATAAGCCAAACCTGTTCCGGCGTCAGCGCATTCACAAAATACGGAGAATGCGTTGTAATCAGTATCTGCGTCTTGGATGATTCGGCATGAGTTCTGAATTCGCCTGCAAGTTCTTCCAATAATTTATGATAAAGCCCGTTTTCAGGTTCTTCAATGCCGATAAACGCAGGCGGATCAGGGTCTTCCAACAGCAGCAGATACGCAAACATTTTGAGCGTACCATCTGACATGCTTTGCTGATAGAACGGGTCTTTATACCCGTCTTCATTGAATTTCAACAACAATCGTCCGTCAGGGCTTTGCTGCGTTTCTATTTTCTGTATTCCGGGAATCCTTTTCCTGATCTGCTCCAAAATTCTTTCAAACCGTTCTTTGTGATTTCGTTGAATATACTGTACAACATTACCCAGATTTTCGCCGGTCCGGTCAAGATGTTTCTGTGCGCCGGTCGGCGGAAGTTTTCGGGCAGCATCAGGAATAAAATAGGATAGATACCAATTCTGAACATAGGTACGCAGTTTGACAATATGCGGATGCTCCGATAACTGTCCGAGGGTTGTAATGCCTAAACGACCTTTGTCTTCAAGGCTCACGTCATGCGGTTTTTTCCCTATCAATACAATACCTTTTCCTTGTTCTAACGCAAGAATCACTCCTTTATGGTCCTGCTTGGTTAAAATTACCAGTTTTTCGCTTAAAACAATAGGAATACCGTTGATTTCATCTACTTCAAAAATATAAACAATCGGTTCGGTTGAGCCGAGAACTTTATAAGACAGCAGAAATGTAATCGGGCTTGAACTTCCCTGAGTCCGCAATTTCTGAAAGCCGCCTCGCTGAGGTTTATCACAGGCTGCCTCTACGCCTTCTTTCAGGCAATCGGAAAGAAAACCAAACGCATCCAGCAGACTTGATTTTCCGCAGCCGTTCGGACCGATAAAGCAGCACATTGACGGCAACGGATCACCGGTTTCACTTCCGATCTGCCCAAGAGTTACATCTGCAAGAGATTTGAAATTTTTAATGCGTATTCCTAATAATTGCGCCATGTTTTATTTCTCGCTTTCATAATTTAATCGAAATAATTATCCGACTGCGTAACTCCGAAAAGAATATCTTCGGGCGTCGGAAGTCGTATGCTCGGCGGCTTCAACAGTTATTATCCTTTCTGACGGAATTTTTATATTGCTTTCTCAATTTTGTCCAGTATAATTTATTCCTATCTGAGTAAGGCATCCGAAAAGACCATTGCTGATTTATGATTTTCAAAGGGTTGAATTTCGGGTGATCTTTCCGGCACTTTATCCTACAGCTTATAGGCTTACCATCCGGTAGTGTTTGAAAACGGGTGCGGAAACGCCATGCCAGTCCATGTATCCCGGCGAAGGAGTATTTCATCTGTTCTTCTGACAGAACGCCCTGTCGGAAAAGATTTTCGGGTAGTGGTTCAAAACAGACTGTCATCTGATTTCGGAACAAAAAAAGTAACTC
>DYRC01000414.1 GCA_020718925.1 Desulfonema limicola | reverse complement strand
GTAGCAGCCGGCGGCGGCGTTGTTCCAATCGGCGGCGGATTTAAAGCGTTATCTTTGATGGTCGTATCTTTGGCTGACTGAGCTTTGACATCTACGACATCTTTTTGAATAATATCTTTAGTTCCAATCACGACATCCGCAGGTATCATACGCACGACCTCCCGAATATCCGGTCTTTCAATGGCTGCCGGTTTCGGAACATCAATTACAGCCACAGGAACGGCAGCCTCCGCGCCTTTTCCCGGAATATCGGTTTTGATTTCAACCATCTGAGGTTTTGCCACATCTGCTATCGGCGCAGGCGCAATCTGTTCGGATTTTACTACAGTGTCAGCTTTGACATCCGCTTTTTCCGCATTTTGAGGTTTTGCCGTATCTGTTGTCAAAACAGGGGCATATTGCTCAGATTTTGTTGAAACGTCGGCTTTTGTTTCAATCTTGTCAGCAGATTGAGCTTTTGCCGTATCCGCTGTCTGGACAGGAGCGGACGGTTCTGTTTTTCCCTTTTCGGAAACCGGAGCGGCAGTAACACTTTGTTTCGTTTCTGTTTTTTCAGTCGTTCCGGTTTTCGGTTCATCTTTCATCTTCTGAGGAGCAGCAGAACCGGCGTCTTTTGATTCAGCGCCTTTGGAAACTTTATCTGATCCGGATTGAATTTTCTCCGGCGATGTTTCCATTCCCTTCATCATTCTTTTGGCGTCTTCCAGAGACAGCGTTTCGATGGCAGAAGGCAGGGCATTTGATGCCACAACGATTCGCTCATAGTCCTTGAGCATAATCTGCGCCATTTTGGGATCAGACAGACTGACAATTTCAAGAAGCGTGTCCTCGAATGCAACCACTTCTGTTGAAGACAGATCAGCAGTTACGATAAAATCCGATCCTCTGGCGCCGACTACGGCAGTCGGCGTTTTCACTTTGAAATTGGAATCTTTTATCTCATGCAGCTTTGCAACCCAGAATCGGATTTTTCCGAAAGCCATGCTCATAAACGCAGACCGGCTTTTTGATTCCGGATCATATACACTCTGATTGAGAACCAGCTTTGTTTCAGAAGCAATCGTGAGAATACTTTCGTCATTAAGCACAAGGCGGATTCTGCTGCCTTTCAGCGTGATAAGCGTATCGCCTTTGAATAATGGCGTATCTTCTCTGATCCAAAAAGCTGCCGAAGTATCGGCATGAAGAACCACAGCCTTTCCCTGAACCATGTCCGCTTTTCCGATATTCACGCCCAAATCCGGCGCGACAAAGCTATCCCGGACATCTTCAAGGCGAATTCCATCCGGAATAAGAGATACGTTCGCGCCCAGAGCGATTCCTGTCATCAGGCATATCGCCGATACAAAATAAAAAAACTGCTTCATTGTTTTCATGGCAACCTCCTGTTAATAAACGGCAGTCAAAGACAGCCCTACAGCTTTTTGTGTATAATCATAAATATAAATATCGGATTCGTTTCTGTTGACACTGAATTCGAGTCCGACAGAAAGCCAGGGATACAGCAGATTTCGGGAAAGCGTTACGCTTCCGTAATATTGCCGATCTTTTCGCGCAGAATCATAAGACGGATAAATCCCCCGGTATGGTTTATCCGTAAATTTTCCCATCAGATCAAGATTTACGCCCAACGGCAGATTCACTGACAATCCCAGTTTTGCCATTCTGCGCTGATACGATTCATACTCGGCTCCGGCAGTATAATCTTCATAAGCAGATCCCGCATAAACATATCCGATGTTCATTGTGTAATAAACGTCAATGGCGAATTCGCGGCTATCTCCGTCCCGATCTTTGCCTTCAAAATACTCATTACCCGCATAACTGAGTGAAAAACGGGTGGTCAGCTTGGGCGTTATTGTCCATGTCAGTTGAGGTCTGATCTGCTCGCGCATCAGATAGCGATTCTCATC
This sequence comes from Desulfonema limicola, assembly GCA_020718925.1. Taxonomy (GTDB): domain Bacteria; phylum Desulfobacterota; class Desulfobacteria; order Desulfobacterales; family DYRC01; genus DYRC01. The sequence goes on along the minus strand of DYRC01000414.1, from coordinate 1,233 downwards.
CACCCAGTAATATGAAGGCAGATAGCTGATTTCAAAGCGGAACGGATTCCGAAAATACGCAAATGAGAGACTGAAAATGCTGCCGGTCATGTCATATTCGCTGAAGTCTTTGTGAAAGCTCTGATAATGCGTATAGCCGACGGACAATTTTTTGTTTTGTTCATTCAGCAAATTATACCTTCCGAGCAGATAAACTTCAAGTACCATATCCTTGGTATCTGCCAAAGCATCGGCAGGCTGTAAGCGCACATTGTCATCATGCTGATAAGAGGATTTGAAATACAGCATATACGGCTTGAGCGTTTTCTTCTGCTTCTGGGCAACTTCAAGCCACTTCATCGCGTTTTTCCGCATTTCTTCAGATTGGGTATGATTCCGGATATATTCAAATTTTTCAATGCCTTTGTCCGATTCTTCCGATTCCAGATAACAGATTCCGGCATACAGCATACAATTTTCGGACAAAGAGGAACTTTTCCGGGCAATGTCTTCAAAATGCGTAACAGCTTCCTGACACCGCTTGAGTTTGAACAGGCTTACCGCAGCGTGATACCGGGCAAGAATCTGGGACGGGTCTTTGAGAAAGACTTCCGTAAATAACTCGGACGCTGCCGCATAGTCCTCTGTTTTGAAACTCAGCATTGCCCTGTCGTATCTGAGTTCGGGAAGATTGGGATTTTTTTCATCAGCAATTTTGAAATGCCGGGCTGCATCCTGATAACGCCCTGTTTTCAGATAAATTTTTCCCAAAAAATGATGATAAGCCGGATTTGCCGGGTCAAGCTCTGTTGCTTTTTTCAGATTTTTTTCAGCATCCTGATAATCGCCATCCTGATAGGCAAAGACACCGAAATCATAATATGCGGCTGCTTTATTCGGCGGTTGAGCATAGGCAAAAACCGCCCCGAATGTCATAATTCCTATAATGCTGATAAGGATTTTCATCTGTCCTAAACCTCCTTTAGCTAAATTCAAAAACAAAATTTCAAGCAGCAGCCCCACAGAGAGGCTGCGCCACCGGATCCTTAGAACTGTTGTTTTTTTATGTTACAATCTCCTTTGTGTGTAAAATACCCGCCTGAAGGCTCTGTTTGAAACAATATACCAGTCATCAGGATTAAATGCAATATAATATGAGATTATGGAGAAATTATGAAGGAATTGTGTGGAGATTGTGGAGATTGACGGCTATCCTTATTAGGAGTTACGCAGTTGAATAACCATTCTGAAAAT
>DYRC01000413.1 GCA_020718925.1 Desulfonema limicola | reverse complement strand
CGTTTTCTTTAAGGATATTTCTATGAAATTTCTGACAACTCGCAAAATTGCATTATGGACAGTTCTGATGATTGCCATCGGATTTGTAATATATCGCATCGGATTTATGCCGATTCCGGTTTCCGTTCACCGGGTCTCAACAGGACAGGTTATCGCAGAAGTTATGGGAACCGGAACATTGGAGGCGCGTACCCGAACCAAGGTGAGTGCAAAAATTCAGGGGCGTCTGACACAAATCTTGGCGGATCAGAATAGTTATGTAAAAAAAGGACAGATTCTGGCTCACTTGGATAACAGAGAATTAATCGGACAGGTGAATATTGCTGAGGCATCGCTCAATGCGGCAAAGGCAACCGCAGAACGGGTCAGAACCGACGAAGTCAGAGCTAAGGCTATTCTTTCACAGGCAAAAAGAGATTATCAGAGATATACAAAACTGTCGGAATCCAAGAGCATTTCCGAATATGATTTGGAGAAAAACCGGGAAAAGCTTTCGATTGCAGAGGCAGATATGTCAAAAGCTTCGGCAGCGATAACTGAGGCTATGTTACTGGTTGTAACCGCAGAAAAAAATCTTCTTTACCACAAATCAGGACTTGAAAATACAGATATATTCAGCCCTTTTGACGGATTAGTTGTTCGCCGTAACATGGAAGCAGGCGATATTGTTGTTCCCGGCGCATCTGTTCTTGAGTTGATTTCGACAGATGAGATGTGGGTATCGGCATGGGTGGATGAATCTGCCATGTCCGGTTTGGCAGCAGATCAGCCTGTCAGAATCGTATTTCGTTCAACCCCTTCCAAATCTTATCCGGGTAAAGTGGTCCGACTCGGACGGGAGGTTGACCGGGAGACTCGTGAGTTTCTGGTTGATGTCCGCACAGAGCATCTTCCCGATAACTGGGCTGTCGGACAACGTGCCGAAATTTATATCGAAATCCGCAGAAAATCCGATGTTCGCGTAATTCCTTCTCATACAATCGTCTGGCGTGATGGCAAATCCGGTGTTTATCTTGTAAGCAACGGAAAAGCGATATGGAAAGAAGTCGGATTCGGGTTGAAAGGTGTTGAGATAAGCGAAATCACAGCCGGGTTGTCCCTGAATGATACTGTTATTACAGATTCTTATGATAAATTAAGCGATGGAAAAAGGGTGATTATCAGATGAATCTTGCAATTCGGGATATTCGCCACAGCCTGCCCCGTTTTCTTTTAACAGCAATCGGAATCGGAATGTTACTGATGATTGTAATGGGAATGAGCGGGATATATCGGGGTTTGATTGAGGACGCGCTCCTTCTTGTGGACAAAATCGGCGCAGCCCTTTGGGTAGTTCAGCACAATACCCGCGGACCTTTTGCAGAAATTTCAAGGATTCCCCTGAAGATGGAGGATCGCCTTCGTGCTGTTCCCGGCGTCAAATTCGCCCGCGCCTTTGTTTCTCATACTATCCAGCGTGAACGTAATGGCAAACCGTTGCGTATCGTGGTGCAGGGGCTGGCATATCCCGAAGATAAGGGAGAATGGATTCCGATGACGAACGGGCGTTGTCTGGGTGCGGCGCATTTTGAAATGATTGCGGATAAATCACTCGGATTCAGGCTGGGCGACAACATTCCTTTGGGAAAAAATATTTATACCGTTGTAGGGCTGACACGCGGCATGGTAGGACAGGGGGGCGATGGGCTTGCCTTTTTTACAGTAAAAGATGCGATTGCAATTCAGTTTGACAATTCCGGAGAGGCGGTTCGTCTGGAACGGGATGCAAGACGTTCCAGAGCGATTCAGCAGGATATAGGAAATATCCGCCCCGAACTTTTGGACAGAGCTGCTTTGCCGAATATTCCTGCTCTGGCAGGTCCGATGGTAAGCGCGGTCATTATTCAGACTGAACAAGGGGCTGATATTGACAAGGTAGTTCAAACAATTTCCGGCTGGCAAGATGTATCTGTTCACACCGCCGATAATCAGAGAAATCTTTTGTTAGATGGCAGCGTGGATAAAGCACGCAGACAGATCGGGCTGTTCAGAGCGCTACTGGTTATTATCTCTGCAATTATTATGTCGCTCATTCTTTATACGCTGACGCTTGATAAGATTCATGACATTGCCATGCTCAAACTGATCGGCGCAAGAAACTCCGTAATTTTGGGTCTTATCCTTCAGCAGGCACTGATTCTCGGAGGACTGGGGTATACGATTGCATTTTATTTCGGAAGATGGATATTTCCTCATTTTCCGCGCCGCGTTATCATCACGACTGATGATCTGATCTGGCTTGCCCTGATAGTTTTTGCGATTTCGGTGCTGTCAAGTCTGTTAGGCATCTGGAAAGCCATGAGCATTCAGCCAAATGAGGTGCTGTAATGAGCGCAAATACTCCCGAATCAGCTATCGAAGCTTTGAATATCAGCAAAATATATGGCTCCGGCAACACCGAAGTCAAAGCCATGTTAAATGTTTCATTTACGATTTCCAAAGGAGAGGTGGTCGGTCTGCTGGGACCGAGCGGTGCGGGTAAATCTACATTGCTTACCGCTATCGGTCTGATTAATCCGCCGACATCAGGACAGATCAGAATCGGGAAAGATTTGGTGATGGACGGACCTTCAGCAATAGTGGATGTTCGGGAATTTCGGCGTAAACATATCGGCTATGTATTTCAGAAAGCAAATCTTATTCCGTTTCTGACCGCAGTTGAAAATGTTCAGATTGCTTTGGAAATCAATGATGTTCATCACAAAGAGGCACGGAACAGAGCTATGGACTTGCTGAAATATCTGGGAATTGAGGATCGGAAGGATAATCTGCCGCATCAGCTTTCCGGCGGACAGCAGCAAAGGGTTGCCGTTGCCCGCGCCCTTGCGAATAAACCCGGTCTTATACTTGCGGATGAACCTACGGCAGCGTTGGATAGTTTCAGGGGGCGTCAGGTAATGGAGCTTTTTCAAAAGGTAGCACATGAACAGGGAGCAGGCGTTTTGGTCGTTACGCACGATCATCGCTCATTGGATGTGTTTGATCGCAGCTTTGAAATGGAAGACGGGATGTTGACATCTCAAAAAAACTCAAGCCGGGGTATCCGGTTTCAGCGATAAAGGATGACGCTTATCCTTCAATCCTTATAAAATCCTTCAATCCTGATTCAAAATC